>NZ_JAXIOM010000067.1:0-20611 GCF_049311025.1 Arthrobacter sp. 3Tela_A | reverse complement strand
GCCGGAAACCGTTCGTGGTTTCCGGCCCTCTCTGCGTTTGTTGCTTCTAATGAGGCCTACCCGTGCCGGGACAGGTCCTCAGCGATTTCCCTGGCTGCGGCCTGCAGCAGCGGTACGGCACGGCGGCCGAAGGTCTCATCCACCCGGGAGACCGGCCCGGAGACCGAAATCGCCGTCGGGCTGGGCGCGCCGGGAACGGCTGCCGCGAAGCAGCGAACCCCCAGCTCCTGTTCCTGTTCGTCAACGGAGAAGCCACGTTCGCGGATTGCACGAAGGTCCGCCAGCAGCTCATCGATCCCGGTGATGCTGGCCCCCGTAACCGCCGGGAGGCCGGCCCTTTCCGCTATCTGCCGCACCTTTTCATCGGGAAGCTGGGCCAGGATCGCCTTGCCGACGCCGGTGGCATGAGTGTGTGCCCGCCGTCCCACTTCCGTGAAAGTCCGCATGGAGTGCCGGGAAGGTGCCTGGGCGATGTAGAGCACCTGGTCCGAATCCAGGACCGCCATGTTGGCGGTCTCTCCCAGCTCGTCGACCAGGTTTTTGAGCACCGGCATGGCCAGGGCGCCCAGCTGGGCGGTGGCGCCTTCCCCCAACCGGATCAGGCGGGGTCCCAGTGAGTAGCGGCGGTTGGGCAGCTGCCGGGCATACCCTAGACCCACAAGGGTGCGCAGCAGCCGGTGGATCGTGGGCAGCGGCAGGTCTGCGGTGGCCGCGAGTTCGCTCAGGGTCGCCGAACCGCCGGCATCGGTTATCAGTTCAAGGAGCTCAAAGACCCGTTCGACGGACTGGACTCCGGGGGTTCGCTCAGCCATCGCGGCAGTCCTTCCGGTACGGTTCACCGAGGCGAACAATTCAGCACTGGGTCCATTGTTATTCCGTATCGCAAACAATATTATCCGTGATACGGAAGGCAAAGGAAGGGAGGAGATTCCTATGGCCGTTCCCGGCCCGGGCAACTCAATCGCCCTGCGGGTGAAATCGCCGTCGGACGTCGGTGCGGCCAGCGCCCTGGCGGCTGCCGTCGGAGCCGCCGGAGCCACCCTTACCGGCCTGGATGTGGTGGAATCCGCGCAGCGCTTCCTCCTGATCGACATCACCTGCAATACCGCTGACGCCGGGCACGCATCCCGGGTGGAACAGGCTTTGGAGGAGCTCGACGGCGTCAGCGTCCAAAGCGTCACGGACCGCACCTTTGCCATGCACCTGGGCGGGAAAATCGGCGTCGTCCCCACCGTCGCCCTGGATGACCGCGACGATCTCTCCCGGGCCTACACTCCCGGCGTCGCCCGCGTGTGCCTGGCCATTGCCGAAGACCCTGCCCAGGCCCGCCGCCTGACCAGCAAGGGGCACACCGTGGCTGTGGTGACGGACGGTTCAGCGGTGCTGGGCCTGGGTAACATCGGACCGGCGGCGGCGCTGCCCGTCATGGAGGGCAAGGCTGCCCTGTTCAAGCACTTCGGAGGCGTGGATGGCTGGCCGGTCTGCCTGGACACCCAGGACACCCAGGACACCGAGGAGATCATCCGGGTGGTCAAAGCGATCGCCCCGTCCTACGGGGGCATCAATCTGGAGGACATTGCAGCTCCCCGCTGCTTTGAGATCGAACGGCGGCTGCGTGCCGAGCTGCAGATTCCCGTTTTCCACGATGACCAGCACGGCACCGCCGTCATCACCCTAGCCGCACTGCAGAACGCCCTGCGTGTGGTGGGCAAGCCGCTGGCGTCCGTGCGGATCGTGATCGCCGGCGCAGGTGCTGCCGGTTCGGCCATCACCCGGCTGCTGCTGGCGGCCGGGGCTGCCCGGATTATTGTCTACGGGAAGGAAGGTGCGGTCAGCGCCGGCGAGGAACAGCCCGATCCGACCCGGGCCTGGCTCGCTGCCCACACCAACCCGGAGGAGTTCGCAGGCCCTCTTTCGGCGGCTCTGGCCGGCGCAGATGTCTTCATTGGTGTGAGCGCTCCCGGGATCCTGAACGAGGCAGACATCGCAGCTATGGCTCCGGACGCCGTCGTTTTTGCCCTCGCCAACCCGGAGCCGGAAGTGGATCCCGCGGCCGCCGCCCGGCACGCCGCCGTCGTGGCGACCGGGCGCAGCGACTTTCCGAACCAGATAAACAACGTCCTGGTCTTCCCCGGGTTCTTCCGCGGCCTGCTGGACTCCGGAGCCGCCGACTATTCCGAGGCCATGCTGCTGGCAGCTGCGCATGCCATCGCGGACCGGGTCACGCCGGCAGAGCTGTCCGCCGCCTACATAGTTCCCAGTGTTTTCGACCCGGGGGTGGCCCCGGCGGTCGCCGCAGCCGTGGCGGGCGCTGCGCCGGGAACCGCCTCAGCGGAAGGGACGGCCGGATGACTTCGAAAACCCAGTTCTCTGCGGGCACCAGGATCCCCTCCGCCCTGCGCCCGGAAGACTACGCGCGGATCGGTACGGATCTGCAGGCCAGTGACGAACTGCTGGCAGCACGGTACCCGGGGGACGATGCTGCTCGGCAGCCCGTGCACTCCGTGTACGTTCCCGGGAACAAGTTCACGCCGTCGCTTCCCGGCGAGTGGGGGCAGCGTGCCCTGGCTGCGGTCGAGGAACAGGGGGGCCTGGAGTGGCTGGCTTCCTCGTTGGAGTTCGCGGAACCGGGTGTCCTGGCCGAGCTGGCCGGCGCCAAGCTGGAATCCGAACCAATCGAGGACCTGCGGCTGGATTTTGAGGACGGCTACGGCACGCTGCCCGACAGTTCGGAGGACGCGCACGCTGCCGGCTGCGGTGCTGCCGTTGCGGAGGCCGTCGTGGCCGGCACTGCTCCCCCGTTTATCGGCATCCGGTTTAAATCCCTGGAGGCAGCCACCCGGCAACGGGGCCTGCGCACACTGGACCTTTTCCTGGGTTCCCTCATTGGGTCGCTGGCCGGCCGGCAGTTGCCCCAGGGACTTAGGCTCACCCTGCCGAAGGTCAGCACCGTGGCGCAGGTGGAGGCCATGGCTTACGTCTGCGGGCGATTGGAGGAAGCGTTCGGCCTGCGCCCCGGACGGCTGCGGTTCGAGGTGCAGGTGGAAACGCCGCAGGTGATCCTGGGCGCGGACGGCACTGCAGCCGTGGCCCGGCTGCTGCATGCTGCTCCCGGGAGAGTCAGCGGCCTGCACTACGGGACCTATGACTACAGCGCAGCTATTGGGATCGCACCGGAGTACCAGTCGCTGGAGCATCCGGCCGCAGACTATGCGAAGACCGTTATGCAGGCTGCCGCCGCCGGTACCGGTGTACGGCTGTCCGACGGTTCCACGAACATCCTGCCGGTGGGCGATGCAGACAACGTGCTGCGGGCATGGAAACTGCACGCCCGGCTGGTGGCCCGCTCCCTGGCGGCCGGCTTCTACCAGGGCTGGGACCTGCACCCGGCGCAGCTTCCCACCCGTTACCTCGCCACGTATGCGTTCTACCGCCGGGGTTTCCCCGCAGCAGCTGAACGACTGGGCAACTACGTGCACCGCAGGGAGAGCACCGTCCTGGATGAGCCGGCCACGGCCCGGGCCCTGGCCCGTTTTATCCAGCGGGCAGCCGCGTGCGGAGCGGTGACCGAGGCCGAGGTTTCCGCCGCCGGGGTGTCCCCGGAGGACTTGGACCGCCTTGCCCGTTCTCGAGAAGCGGAGCACGCATGAGCCGCTATTACGCCCCCGCAGCCGGGCTGCCGCCGCAGACCGATCTGCTCTCCGACCGGGCCGTGGTCACGGAGGCTTACACCGTGATTCCGCGCGGGGTCCTGCGGGACATCGTGGCCAGCGTCCTGCCTCAGTGGCAGGGCACCCGGGCCTGGATCCTGAACCGGCCCGTCGCCGGCGGCGCCACGACGTTCGCCCAGTACCTGATGGAAGTCGCTCCGGGCGGCGGATCCCGGGCCCCTGAACCGCAGCAGCACGTCGAGTCGTTTGTCTTTGTGCTCGACGGCGGTCCGCTCACCGTGACCATCGACGGCGAGCGCCACGAGCTGGGCCCCGGCGGCTTCGCCTACCTGCCGCCCGACCGGGTCTGGGAAGCCGCCAACGACGGCGGCGCTCCGGCACGGTTCCAGTGGATCCGTAAGGCGTACGAGCCGCTGCCCGGGCACATCCCGGCCGTCGTCGTCGGGCATGAGAGCGAGATTGAGCCTGTGGGCATGCCCGGAACGGACAACAAATGGCGCACCACCCGAATGCTGCCCGTAGATGACCTTGCGTACGACATGCACGTCAACGTGGTCACCTTTGAACCCGGAGCCTCCATTCCGTTCGCTGAAACGCATGTGATGGAGCACGGGCTCTACGTCCTGGAAGGCAAGGGGGTGTACCGGTTGAATGCAGACTGGGTGGAGGTGCAGGAGGGAGACTATCTGTCCCTGCGTGCCTTCTGTCCCCAGGCCTGTTACGCCGGCGGGCCCTCCAATTTCCGGTATCTGCTGTACAAGGACGTCAACCGGCAGGTTCTGCTGTGATCCCGAAGGACCCCATGCCCTCTCTGTTTTCCCTCCCCAGCCCAAAATTGACGGTCAACTGTTCGATTATGCTGACGGACCTTCCGCTGCTTCAGCGCCCGGCTGCCGCTGCGGAGGCAGGGTTCGACGCCGTGGAGTTCTGGTGGCCGTTCGACTCGCCGGTTCCCGGGGACCGGGAAGTTGATGCCTTCCTCCGGTCGATTTCCGAGGCGGGAGTACGGCTTACCGGGTTGAACTTTTATGCGGGCAACATGGCTGCCGGGGAGCGCGGCGTGCTGTCATCGCCTACGCGGAGTGCGGAGTTCCGTTCCAGCCTGGAGACCACTGCGGGCATCGCCCGGCTGACCGGCTGCCGGGGATTCAACGCACTGTACGGTCTGCCGGAAGACGGGACTGCTGCCTCGGCCCAGGCCGGCTGTGCTGTGGAGAATCTTGCGGCTGCAGCCGGCGCCGTCGCCGGCCTGGACGGGACAGTGCTTCTTGAGCCGCTGAGCGGTCTGCCCGCTTATCCCCTGCGCACCGCAGCGGACTGCTTCGGCGTCATTGAGCAGGTGCATGGGTCCGGACGGCAGAATATTGCGCTGCTGGCCGATTTCTACCATTTGGCCGTGAACGGGGAGGACGTCCCCGCCCTCATCGCCGGGCATGCGGCCGGGTTTGGGCATATTCAGCTCGCTGACGCTCCGGGCCGGGGTGCGCCGGGAACCGGCACGCTGCCCCTGGTGCAGTGGACGGAGGATGCCCTGGCCGCCGGGTACACCGGACTCGTCAGCCTGGAATACCAAAGTCCCAGTGCGGACGCGTTTGGGTGGCTGGAGCCGTACCGTGCTGCTGCCTCGGAGCGTCGTCCGTGACCGGTTACGACCTGGTCATTCGAGGAGAACGTATCCTTGCCGCTGCGGGGTCCGGAGCGTGGGAGGTGGGGGTCCGCGGCGGCGTCATTGCCGCCGTCGTGCCCTTCGGTACCGGACTGACCGGTGCCCGCAGTATCGACCTGGCTCCGGATGAGGTGCTGATCCCAGGGCTGGTGGACACCCATGTGCATGTGAACGAACCGGGCCGCACCGAGTGGGAAGGTTTTGCCACCGCCACCCGTGCTGCTGCCGCTGGCGGAGTCACGACTCTTATCGACATGCCCCTGAACTCTATTCCCGCAACGGTGTCTGTTGAGGCGCTGGAGGTGAAACGTGCTGCGGCTGCGGGTCAGGTGTTTGTGGATGTTGGGTTCTGGGGCGGTGCCGTCCCCGGAAACACTGCCGGCTTGCGGCCACTCCATAATGCCGGTGTCTTTGGATTCAAGTGTTTCCTGGTGCATTCGGGAGTGGACGAGTTCCCGCACCTGGAGCCGGAAGAGATGGAGAAGGACCTCACCGAGATCGCCTCCTTCGATTCGCTGCTCATCGTCCATGCCGAGGATCCGCAGGTCATCGCTGGGGCTCCGCAGTCCTCCGGCTCCCGCTACGACGGGTTCCTCGCTTCCCGGCCGCCGGCCGCGGAGAACAGGGCCGTTGCCCGGGTCATCGATGCGGCCCGCCGGTCCGGTGGACGGGCGCATATCCTGCACCTGTCCTCTGCCGAAGCCCTTCCGTTGATCGCCGCTGCCAAGCAGGAAGGAATCCAGGTCACGGCGGAGACGTGTCCGCACTACCTGACCCTGGTGGCCGAGGAGGTTCCGGACGGTGCCACGGCGTTCAAGTGCTGCCCGCCGATCCGGGATGCCGCCAACCGGGAGCAGCTGTGGCAGGGGCTCTCTGACGGGACGATCGATTTCATCGTTTCGGACCACTCCCCCAGCACACCGGGTCTGAAGGATTTGGAGCACGGGGACTTTTCAGTCGCCTGGGGCGGAGTGTCCTCCCTGCAGCTTGGCCTGCCTGTCATCTGGACCGAGGCGCGGCGCCGTGGGGTTCCGTTGGAACGGCTTGTGGAGTGGATGTCCCGCCGGCCTGCGGATCTGGCCGGATTGGAGCGCAAAGGCCGGCTTGCGGCTGGTGCCGATGCGGACTTTGTGGTCTTCGCCCCCGGGGATTCATTCGTTGTGGATCCTGTCCGGCTGCTGCACCGCAATCCGGTGACCCCTTATGCGGGGAAGGAACTGACCGGGGTTGTGCGGCGGACCTTCCTGCGCGGCGCTGAGGTACCGGGTGGTGAAGTTTCGGGTGGTGCGGTATCTGCGGGCAGAGCGGTGTCCGGCAGTGCGGCACCTGCGGGCAGGCTGCTGCGCAGGGGCTGAGGGACCCACCCCGGGGGAGGCGGCGGGGTGCCGAATCCTGCGACAACAGAGAGGTTCAGCGCCGGGACCGGAGTAAACGGCGCCTCGGTGCCGATGCCTCGTCGTCCTCGTCGTCGAACCCGTCCTCGTCTATCTCGCGGAGGCTAATGCGGCGCACGCCCGGCAGTTCGCTCAGTTGGCTCAGCAGATCACGCAGCGGCGGTTTGCCCCGGAACCGCATCTCCACGACGACTTGGGCTGCGGCGTCGCCATCGCCTCCGATCTGCCGTGTGTCCAGAATCGAGGAGTCGAATCCCATACCGGTTGCGGTGCCAAGAATGTCACGGAGCACTCCACGGCCGTCCTGGTAGCGGATCCGTACCGTCCGTTTCCCATCAGGAGTGGGAAGGAACCGGGTCAGCGGCGCCAGCACACCAACAGCAATGAAGTGCAGCAGTGTGGCAGCAACAGCAAGCGGAACCATTCCGGCCCCGCAGGCCATACCAATGGCTGCCGACATCCATACCGTCGCTGCAGTGGTCAGTCCCCGCACAACGTCGCGGTTCACAAAGATCACACCGGCACCCAGGAAACCGATTCCGGAAACTATTTGGGCTGCGATGCGCGAGGGATCCAGCATGACGTCTCCGCCGAGCACAGTGGAGAACCCGAAAGCGGATACCAGCGTGAAGATTGCGGATCCGGTGCCAACCAGGGCATGCGTCCTCAGTCCCGCGCTTTTCTGCCGAATCTGGCGTTCCAATCCGATCAGGCAGGACAGCCCAAAGGCACAGGAGGCAAGAATCAGTTCCGTCAGGAAGGTCTCTGAGAAGAATTCCATGCGGCTTCCTTTCCCGGTCAGGACGTGGACTGGTCCCAGGAGCCCAGCAGCCCGGGAAGTTCGCGGACCGACGGCAGCACCGCGCTGGCCGCCGAGGAGTCCGCCCCGTGTCCAGTGACGCCGCTCAGTACCAATACTGTCCGGACACCCGCGGCCTGCCCCATTTGAATGTCGGTTTCCAAACGGTCACCGACTACGAGTGCTTCCTCCGCGCCGACGCCTAGGCGCTCCAGCGCGGCCTCCGCCATGATCCGTGAGGGCTTCCCAAAGACGACGTCGACCCTGCGTCCCGATGTCGCCTCCAGCGCGGCGGTGATTCCGCCGCAGTCTGGAATGAGGCCGCCGTCTGACACGGGACAGGTGGTGTCCGGGTTTGTGGCAGCAAACAATGCTCCCCGCCGCAGGGCCTGAAAGGCTGTGTTCCACTTGGCATAGCTGAAAGTTCGGTCAAAAGCCGTGAGTACCACATCGGCCTGCTCCGAAGTGGTGACCTGGATTCCTGCGGCCTGCAGCTCCCTGATCAAGGATTCCTCCCCAATCACAAAGACGGAGTCGCTTGGATGGGTTTCCCTCAGCCACTCCACCGCTACGCCGCCGCTTGTAAGGACGTCAGCCTCAGCGGTTGGGATTCCCAGGCCGATCAGGCGGCGGGAATAGTCCAGCGATGTTGCCGTGGGGTTGTTGGAGGCGAAGACACACCGGATTCCGGCCGCCCTGAGCGCCGCGACGGTTTCCGTGGCACCGGGGATGGCTTCGGTGCCTCGGTAGATGGTTCCGTCCAAATCGAAAAGCACCGCGCGGACCGGGGAGCCGCCGCCTTCGCTTCCCGGTTCCGCCGGAACCGGGAAATCGAGTGCGGCAGCTCCGCTGGTCACCGGATGCCTGCCCGCATAAAACTCTGGACGAACTGCCGCTGGAAGATCAGAAAGGCAATCAGCAGTGGAGCCACGACCAGGATCGTCGCCGCGGAGAGGAGCGTCCAGTCGATGCCGGACTCAGTGCCGTTGTAAACCATGAGTCCCACGGTCAGCGGACGTGCCTCGACGCTGTTCGTGATGATCAGCGGCCACAGGAAATTGTTCCAGTGGGTACTAACCGAGACGAGGCCCCAGGCGACGAGTGTCGGTTTGGCCAGCGGCACGTAAACCTTCCAGAGCCTGCCCCAACGCGAGCAGCCTTCAATTTCCGCCGCTTCGTCCAGCTCGATTGGAATGCTCTTGAATGTCTGCCTCAGCAGGAAGATTCCGAAACCGCTGGCAATGTACGGCAGGCCAATGCCGGTGATGGTGTCCACCAGGCCCAGTTGAGCCATGGTGGAGTAGTTCTCCGAGATCAGGATGTCCGGGGTAATCATCAGCTGAACCAGCACCAGGGCGAAAGCTACGTTCTTGCCCCTGAACTCAAAGCGCGCAAAAGCGTAGGCTGCCAGCACCCCGAGCAGGATCTGCCCAGCGAGAATCCCGCACACCAGAAGGATGGTGTTCAGGTAGTACCTGTCGAATGGCGCCCCGTTCCAGACAGTGACGAAGTTTTCGAACGTGAGCGGTGCTGTCAGGTCAAAACTCGTGGCACTGTCGCGATTATGGACGGACGCCCACAGCGCGTAGACCAGCGGCAGCAGCCAGAGCACGCCCAGCAGCCAGGCACCGGCGGTTTCCAGCGTCCGGCTGAAGGAAAAAGGCGGACGACGCCGTCGCGGCGCCTGCGGGCGCACGGGCGCTGAGGGAGCAGGTGCGTCATTGCCGGTGGCTGGCGCAACCGGTGCGGTGGAGTGGCTCACTGGTAGTGCACCCGCTTTCCGAGGATGGTGAACTGCAGGACGGCGACAGCGCCAAGGATCAACACCAGCGCCACCGTGAGGGCACCTGCATAAGGCATGTCGAAGAAGCTGAATGCTGTGTCGTAGATGTAATAGAGCAGGAGATTGGAGGAGTTGTTGGGACCGCCTCCGGTCATGATGAACAGGTGGTCAATGATCTTGAAGGCATCCGTGACCGCTACGACGAAGACGAACAGTGTGGTCGGCATCAACAGTGGAAAGGTGACCCGGCGGAAGTGGTACCAGCGGGACGCGCCTTCCAGGCTCGAGGCCTCTTCCAGCTCCGGTGCCATGTTCTGCAGTCCTGCGAGGTAGAAGATCATAAAGAAGCCGGCCTGCTTCCAGATCATCACCACAACCAGCGACCACATCACGGTGTCAGGGTTACCCAGCCAGTTCTGTGCCGGCAGCCCGAAGAACTCGGCCAGTTTGGTCACGGGGCCAAGGCCCGGTGAGTAGAAGAACAGCCAAATACTCGCCACTGCCACCATTGGAAGGATGGTGGGCGTAAAGTACGAGAGCCGCACGAACCCCTTGCCCTTCAGCTTTCCGTTCACCCACACAGCCATCAGAATTGCCAGAGCCATGCTGGTCGGCACCACGCCGAGGGCGAAGAGCAGGTTGTTCTTCACTACCTGCCAGAAGACGGCGTCATTGATCAGCCGCTCATAATTGGCGAAGCTTGCGTCTCCCCGGCGGTCCTCGAAGCTGCGCATGACTGCCCGGATGATCGGATAGTGCGTGAATGCAATCAGCACAATAAACGCAGGGGCCAGCATTGCCCAGGCAAAAGCTTGGTCCCCCAGCGGCCTGCGGGCTCCGGACCGACGGCGGGGGGCGCCGTCGGCCTCTTTAGCGGCCTGTTCCAAAACCTGGGTCATTGGTTAGTCCCGGTAGGTTTCCAGCACGCCGTCGATCTGCTCCTGCAGTGCCTTCATTCCGGCTTCAGGTTCCTGCTGCCCGGTGAGCACGGAGGCGATGGCGTCGTTCACCATCTGCACGACCCTGCCATTCTCGTGCGTGGAGAGTTCGATGACGGCGTTGTCCAGCTGCTCGCGTGCCACCTCTGCCTGGGGGAACTCTGTGACGTACTCCTTCATCTCAGGCGTTTCCCAGGCTTCGGGTCCGGTAGCGACGTAACCGGTCTCGATGCTCCACTGCGCGGTGCGCTCGGGCTGTGTGAGGCAGTCAGCGATGGTCAGTGCAGCTTCCCGCTGTTCATCATCTGCCTGCTCAAAGACGTACAGGTTGCCGCCTCCGGTGGGCGAGCCGGGCTGCACGTTGGCGGGCAGCTGACTTACGCCAAAGTCAAACCCGGCGTTGGTCCGCACGTTGGTCAGGTTGCCGGTGGTGGTCCACATCATTGCGGTCCGGCCCTGCAGGAAGTCCTCGGGGGTGGAAGCCCATTCGGTGGTTCCCGAGGGCATCATGCCCTCATCCGCCAGTTGCTTCCAGTACTCCATGGCCTCGATGGCGGCGGGATCGTCGAACCGGGTCTGAGATCCGGATCCGTCAGTGATTTCCGTTCCGGCCTGTACCGCGAGTGCCTGGAACATCCAGTAGCCGAACTGGGTGGAGGGGATCTCGATTCCATACTCGGCGGCACCGGAATCCTTGATGGTCTTCGCCGCGGCAGACAGTTCTTCCCAGGTGGCGGGGGGAGCCTCAGGGTCCAGACCTGCCTCCGCGAACAGTTCCTTGTTGTGGTACTGGACTATCGTGGAGCGCTGGAACGGAATGCTCCACAGTGTTCCTTCAGCATCCTTGCCACTCTTAAGGAAGGGCTCGTAGAACCTGTCCTCTGCCCAGCCGAGGTCGTCGGAAATATCATTCAGCGGAACAATGAGGTTCTGGTCCTGAAGCGTGAAGAGTTCCGTGGTGAGCAGGACAGCCAGATCCGGGCCGTCACCAGAGCGCGCCGCGGTCTGCGCTTTTGTCATGGTGTCCGCATAGCTGCCGGCGTAGACGGCTTCGACGGCGATACCCGGGTTCTCGTCTTCGCATTCTCCGATGAGCCCGTCAACAACTGAGGTGAGCGGTCCACCGACCGCAACCGGATAGTACATGGTGATTGCTACGTCGCCGTCGGCGTTGGTACTGCTGCCGCCCCCGCCGCAGGCAGTGAGCAGCAATGCCCCTGCCGCCAGGACCGAGAGCGCCTTCGCAGAGGGCCGGATGGTGCGTGCGGGCGGTGAGAACGCGTTGCGGTGGGACATAATCGGGCCTCTCTGCGCGATCAGGTGAAAAGGTGAGTGATGAATGCCGGCAGTACCGGCTAGTGCGGAGCGTGGGGCAAGAATCAGGCGGAGGCTGGCTCCGGAACAGCAGCCATCCGTTTGCGTGAGGCCGCATCGAAGAAGCGGAGGCCCTCTGGAACGGTGTTGAGAAGCACCGGATCTCCCTCTGCTGCGCGGACAATACCTGGCAGTCTTGCAACCACGCTGTGCCCTGTTGCTACATCCACCGTGAGCAGGGTTTCAGCGCCGAGCATTTCCGTGGCCTTAACCGTTCCCGGAAGAGTCGCGGCGCCCGATTCGTGGGTGATGGACAGGTTCTCCGGGCGGATACCCAGCAGCATTTCCTGGCCGGAACCTGCCGGAAGGGCAGTCTTCCAGGCGATTCCACCGGGCAGCAGAATCTGATCTCCTGCCGCACGGGTTACCGGCAACAGGTTCATGGGCGGAGAACCGATGAACGCCGCGACATCTGCATCAACGGGGTTCACGTACAGCTCCTCCGGTGAAGCAGCCTGGGCGACATGGCCGTCCCGCATTGTCACCACGTGGTCTGCCATGGTCATGGCTTCCACCTGGTCATGCGTCACGTACAGCACCGTCAGGCCAAGCTCCCTCTGCAGGCTGCGGAGTTCGATCCGCATCTGCTGGCGCAACTTTGCGTCGAGGTTTGAGAGCGGTTCGTCCATGAGTACAACCTTGGCGTCGCTTACCAGAGCTCGGGCCAGCGCTGCCCGCTGGCGCTGGCCGCCGGAGAGCTGGCTGGGGCGGCGGTCCAGATAAGGAACAAGGCCAACCTTCTCGGCGGCCTCTGTGGCCCGCTTTTCCCGCTCGGCCTTGGGGACCTTGCGCACCCGAAGCCCGAAAACGATGTTCTCCAGAACGGACAGGTGGGGGTACAGCGCATAGTTTTGGAAGACCATGGCAATGTGCCGCTTGGCAGCCGGCACGTCATTGACCTTCCGGCCGTCGATCAGTACCTCACCCGCGGTGGCCTGCTCAAGACCGGCAATAATGCGCAGTGAAGTCGACTTTCCGCAGCCGGAGGGGCCGAGCAGGACCACGAACTGTCCAGACGGGGCGACGATGTCTACTCCGTGCAGTACGCGGGTAGTGCCGCCTTTTCCGTCCGTGAATGTCTTCTCCACGCCGCGGAGCTCAACATCGGACATTTCTCCCCCACTCCGTTGTAGACATGATTTAGCTCACATTTGATAATTGGGGACAGCTAACTAAATCGTTTAAGCTTTGTCAACAGTTAGTCCTAGACTGTGGACGGCTGGAGATCCCGGCCAGTCCAGCGGTGCCGTGAATCCACGCCCCGTTCACCAGTAGAGGCAGCGAGGGGATTCGCATGATAGGCCGTCCTAGCATTCGTGATGTGGCCCGGGAAGCCGGAGTGTCCGCCACGCTTGCCAGCTTCGCGCTCAATGACCGCGAAGGCGTCTCTGCCGCCACGAGAAAGCGCATCCTCGCTGCGGCGGACCGCCTGGGCTACCGCGCCGACCCTTTTGCCCGAGCCTTGCGAACCGGGACAGCAAACGCCTACGGCCTAATGATCCGCAACATGGCGAACCCCTTTTTCCTGGACGTCCTCCGAGGCGCCCAGGATGCGGCAACCGAACAGGGCGCAACCATTCTGGCGGTGGACTCCGAGTACTCCACTGAACGCGAACGCGAACACGTCGACCTGCTCCTTGGCCAGCGCGTGAGAGGCCTTGCCATCGCCCCGGTGGGGCCGGGCGGCGCCGTCAGCCAGTGGCTCAGCGGCGCTCCCGGCCGTGCCACAGTTGTCATCAACGCAGTACGCCCGCCTGACCTTCCGGTTACATGCGTCTCCCCGGACAACAAGTCAGCGGTCACGCTGGCAGTAGATCATCTGGCCGGTCTGGGACACCGGAGGATCAGCTTTCTCACGGCGCCCGCGGGTCTGATGGCGGACAATGACCGGCTGGTGGCTTTCGAGCAGCGGTGCTCCGAGCTCGGTATTGAACCGGACCCCATCTACACACGGCTCAGCCTCGAACACGTTCAGGCCGCAGTCTCCGAGCGGTTGGCCAGAGCTTCACGGCCCACCGCTGTGGTTACCAACTCGGATTTCACAGCCCATGCGGTGTACCGCGCCGCACGCCAAGCCGGCGTGGCCGTCGGCTCCGATCTTTCCGTCGTGGGTCACGATGACCTGCCCACCTCAGAGCTGCTGGCCCCCGGACTGACAACCATCAGGCTTGACCGGCAGGCTATTGGACGCGCCATTTTTGCCAGGCTCGCCGACACGGAACTGCTGAGCGACCATGTGGAGCCGGTGGAACTCGTCTCGCGCAGTTCCACCGGCCCAGCTCCGCGCTAGTCTCAGCTCCGGTTCTTCCTGGGGTCCGGCAACAGCAGTTCAACGTTCCGGTCCCCGGGTTCCCCGTGAGCGTTGAATCCACCCACGCCCATGGGATCGTTCGCGGCGAGTTCACGGTGCCAGCCTGCCAGTTCCAGAGGTCCCGAAGTCCCTCCAGGAGCAATAGGGCCTTCATGGTCCAGTGCTGTTGAAAAGATGGACAAAGTGCCGTCTGCGTTATCCACCACTTCCAGCAGCCGCGCCTGGCAGGGCCAGTCCATGACCGAGGAGGTACTGATCTCCCAGAACCCTCCACTGCTAGATGCCAAAGGACGAACGTAGTTGCGGTGGATATGCCCGCTCACCCAGGCGATGACGTTCGGGTACCGGTGCAGCACGGCGGCCACTTCTTCACCAAGGACACGATCCCCGGAGTCCAAATAGCCGGCGGGCACCTCACGGTCATTCGTCATGCTGGTCCGCGGATGGTGAGAGGTGATGATGACAAGCCGTTCGTCCCCACCGCCGGGAACCTCCCGGCCTGAAGCATCTGCATGGCGCACATGCACCTCTGCGAGGCGCTCCTCCAGCCAGGCAAGCTGCCTGCGGTCGATACTGCCTTCGAAGATTCCAGCCGGGTTCGTTGTGTCCAGCACTATGACCCGGATGCCCGGCAGCCCGTCGTAGACATAGTAGGCCGTCCCGTCCAGGCGGTTGCGCTCGCCCAGTCCGTGTCCGGCTGGACGGGCGGCGGGCTGGAAGTGCGCTTCAACGAACTCTTCCCTGGTGACCGGCCGGCGCGCTTGATCCGGTGTTATCTGGTGTGCGGGACCGGAAAAGGTTTCCAGGGGGTGCTCCGTGAAGTCTGCAACCGGTCCGGGAGGAAGTGCATGCACCTTACGGTGCCCGGTCATAACGGCGCCGAGTTCCGGTGTGAGTGGCGCCCTCCCCTGGACCAGGCCGTCGTGGTTTCCGTAGCAGGTAAGCCACGGAATGTTGAGGCCTGCGGCGACGAACGGTTCCAGACCCGCCTTGAGCAGACCCGGAACATGGGGAAATCCGTGTTCCCGTCCCCAGCGGTTGTCCGGATCCTCCGGTGCCCACGCCCAGGGGAAACGCCCGTCCTGGACACCCTCAAACGCCGAACCGCCCGAATCCATGCACACTTCGCCGCCCTCGAGCAGGCTCAGGAAGGACCTGACCTCATTGAGCTGCATGTTATCCACGTTGTCACCGGTTGTAATGGCCAGTTGGAGAGCAGCGCCGGTCTGCGGACTGGTAGCCACGCGGTTGAGCGCCCGGGCCAAAGCATCAGTGGCATGCGCGGCCAGCAGCTCCTGCGGTCGCATCATCGGCAGGAGCAGCATGGTGTCGGGGCGGCGCCCAAGCTCGTGCATGGCTTCCAGCCTTGCCGGTGACTGGACGTCAGTGAGCTGTATGTCCGTCAGGTGCGCCAGGTACGCGATGCTGCGGCGCTGCTCCCCCAGGCTTTGTCCATTCTGATGACCCGCCTTCCCACGGGGATGCCCTTCCGGTGCCAGCTCAGTCCGCGTCCCGTGCGCTTCTCCGGGGCCGGGTTCGAGTGAGTAGTACGGCTGCTCGGATCCCCGGCGCACCGGAACGCCCCTGCGGATGGTCTGCTGCACGGTCGTCTTGGCCGCAGGTTCATGCACGATAGTGGTCTCCTTCTGTGTGGGGCCGACCAGCCCCGTTGCCGGTCAGCCGCCCTGCCGCAGTTAGTACAGGCAAGCTCTGGCGAGCGTACCTAAAACGTTTAAGGCAGGCAATGGCCAAGCCGTGCCGCTCTATTGACCGTGCAACTAAAACGTTTCAGACTGTGGCCTGTCAGACCCTCGGGCGACAGGAATTCCACGGCAGGACTTCGCAATCTGTCCCAGCCCTGGAACCGATGACGCTCGATTGTTCGCCAACAACCGGACTAAGGATCTCCCATGGGAAAACTCCACATACGCGCCTCAGCAGCCTTCGGCATCTCGCTCGTCGCTGCCCTGGGCCTAAGCACAGCAGTTCCAGCCGCCGGCGCCGAGCGGGCCGGCCCTCCCGGCAGCACAAATTACCCGAGCATCGTGGGGCACCGAGGGAGCGCCGGACTCTCCCCGGAAAACACCGTTGCAGGCTTTGAGCAGGCGCGTGACCTTGGCGCAGACCTGTTTGAAGTCGATGTACAGCTAAGCAGTGACGGGGAAATCTTCCTCTTCCACGATGCCACGGGCGCCAGAACCACCAACGTGGCGGAGGTGTTTCCCGAACGGGCTGGCGATCCCATCACGTCTTTCACCAGCGCGGAACTGAGCCTTCTAGATGCCGGTTCCTACTTCGGTCCGTCTTTCGCCGGTGAACCGATTCCGGACCTGCGCGACGCTGCGCTGGTCACCACTCCCAAAACCGGAATCAATATCGAAATTAAGTCTCCCGAGAACTCTCCTGGCGTCGAAGCCAAGCTTGCCGAGGCTCTGGGCGAAAAACGTTACTGGCAACGGCTGATCGCCAGGGACCAGCTGGTAGTCAGCTCCTTCGATGAAGCCTCGCTCCGCGCCTTCCACGACCTGATGCCGCACATTCCGGTGCTGCTGATCAGTTCGGTACCCGACGATGCAGCGCTGGCGTCCCTTTCCCAGTGGGCAGACGGGCTGGTCACCAACTACCGGCTTCTGGATCCGGCCGACGTCGCCCGTGTCCAGGCCACTGGCCTTACCCTCGATGTCTACACAGTCAACAGCGTGGAGGCTATGACTGAGATGACTGTGCTGGGCGTTGATTCCATCATCACCGACTTCCCGGGCGTGTTATCGGCGCTCCAGCGGGGCGTTGATCCGTTGCCTGAAAACAACGGGATCGAAGTCTCCACTGTCGTTGCAGATCCGCCCGGAAATGATGTGCAGCCGGAGAACGGTGAGTACGTCCTTCTGACTAATACCGGCAGCGCACCTGTGGACGTCAGCGGATATGTGCTTCAGGACGCCGTCATCAACCGTCTTGTTGTTGGCTCAGGCTACGTGCTGAGTCCCGGTGGGCAACTCCGTGTCTACACCGGTCCGGGCACCAACACTGCCGACCGGTTCTACAACAACCGGACAACTGCCGTTCTTAACAACAACGGGGACAGCATTGCCGTCTTTTCCCCCGAAGGCAGGTTCGTAGATCTCTACGCGTACTAAGACCCCTTTACGGCAACAGCGCGGGGCGTCCGGCATATGGTTCCTTGCCGGGCGCTCCGTCAGACTTCCGGTCCCTGAGCCACAGGGGCCCTACCCCGCAGCGGAAGCCGGCGCAGCTCGACGTCGAGCGTTCCATCATCGATTTCGACAACCATGTACGTGCAGAACGGCTGGCGGCGACGGTCTGTCGGTGATCCCGGGTTCAGCAGCCGCAGCCCGTTGGGTGCGGTGGTGTCCCAGGGGATGTGGCTGTGTCCGAAGATCAGCAGGTCCGTGTCCGGAAAGGCATCCTGCATGCGCGTTTCACGGCCTTTTGCCGTACCTGTTTCATGCACGACGGAGATTCGCACGCCCTCGACGACGGTGCGGGCAATTTCCGGTAGTCGGGACCTGAGTTCCGGTCCGTCGTTGTTGCCCCAGCAGCCCAGGATCTTCCGTGAGCGTTCCTGCAGCTCATCCAACAGCTCTTCGGTGACCCAGTCTCCGGCGTGTACCACCAGGTCTGCGGTTTCCACTTCGTCCCACACCTGCTGCGGCAGTGCCTTGGCCCGCTTCGGCAGATGCGTGTCCGCGATCAGCAGCACTCTGGTTGTCATGCCTGTTCCCTTCCCGGAGTTGTCGCCTTCCCGCAGTGCCCTGCGGCAGGACAGCTTCTGGCACTAGAGGACCTAGGTTATCGAAGTGCTGGGCGCCGCTGTCTGGGTCAGGTCCGGGAAACTGGGGGCAGCTGAGACCCATGCCGATAACGACAGCCGTTTCAGCTGACGGTGCCCGCGGACCAAGGCAGTTCGTGCCGCTGCCTGCATGGCGCCGGGGACCTGCTGATCGTGCTTCAGCCCGCTCGGCCGGTCAGCTAGAACGGTGGCGGATCGGCTTCGGGCTGCTTTGGCTGCGTGCTGGAAGAGCTTGGTCTTACATGATCCAGCACTGGCTCTGTGGTGTAAGAGCGCCCCGTCGGTGACTCCCATTCGATGGTTCCGGCCTCGGGTTGGCGGGCTTTCCAATGGCCGAGGGTTTTGAAGCGGTGGTGTTTGGGGCAGAGGTGTTCCAGATTCGTATGGTCTGTAGGTCCGCCGTGGGAGAAGGGCGTGGTGTGGTCAATCTCAGCATGAGTGACGCTGACTGAGCAGCCGGGGAACCGGCAGGTTCCGTCCCGGGCTTGGAGCCAGCGTTTGAGTCCTGCGGGGATGCGGCGTGTTCGTCCGACATTGAGGATTTCACCGGTTGCCGGGTTTTGGAGCAGGGGTGTCCAGTGCAGGGCGTCGAGGATCATGGTCCGTGCGGTGTCTGCGCTGATTGGTCCGTAGCCGTTGAGTTCAGCGGGGTTCTCGTTGAGTCCGGCCAGGGTGTCTGCGTTGATGAGGACCATGACTTCGGTGCGGACTTTGGTCCGGTTCCGGTTCCGGTGCCGTTCGGCCCGGCGTGGCCGTTTAGGTTCCGGGTCCGTGCGAGGGGTGGAGACCAGCGGTCCACTGGAATCGGGAACGGGACCGGTCTCAGTCTCAGTCTCGGTCCCGGCCCCGGTCGCAGTCTCGCTTCCGACCTCGGTAGGAGTGTCTAGGGGCTTCACCTGTGCAGTGCCGCCAGCGGTACCAATACCAACACCAGTGCCGGTGCCTGTGTCAGAGAAAGCGGCAGTGCCGGGGCCGGGGCCGGGGAAAGTGGCAGTGCCGGGGTAAGCGGTTCCGCGGCAGTCGCGGCCATCGCTGGTGGGAGTGCCGGTGCCAGGCTCGTCCTGGCTGCTCGCTGCAGTACCGGGAGCAGAATCAGGGCAGGTGGTTGTGGGTGTTGGTTCGCCTTCGAGGAGCAGTTCGGTGAGGGTGTCGGCGCGGAGCTGGTCCATGGTTCGCGGGTCGCCGGCTCGTTTGCCGGCTTTGGCGGCACTGGTGAGGGCGGCGAACATGGCCTGGCCCTTCTCCGCTGCGATGATCGCGCTGAGGCAGGACATCCCGTCGGGCAGGGGCTGGAACATCACCCGGCGTTTGTCCTTCGCCTCACGGTGCCGGACCGGAATCAGATCCGGGAACCGGGACTCCCGGAGCCTGCGTGCCCGACGGCCGAACCCGGCAGCCGTCCTGCCTTCAGCCTCGGTGAGCAGGTCGCGTTCGAACGCGCCACGCACAGTCAGTGCGTCGGCGTTTGCAAGGGCAGCTTCGGTTCCGGTCCCGTCTCCCGACGCTGTTCCATTGGAGGCTGATCCCGAAGCCCTGTCCCCACTTTCCTCGTCAGCCCCGTCCCCATTTTCCTCGTCAGCCCCGTCGCCGGGTCCCATGTCTCCGGTTCCCATATTGAGTCCGAGGTCCAGCTGGCCCGCATCTGACTGGTTGCCACCGGCATCTACCCCCGCCCGGTCGTCGGCGGCACCTGGCCCGGAATCACCTTCCGGGACCCCCAAGACGTCGGCGGGGAGGTTGTGGGTTTCTTCGAGGATGATCCGGGCGTGCTGGAGTGCGATCTTTCCCTCTGCCAGACGGGTCAGAGTCTCCGGGGCGTCGGCGCAGAGGCGGGAGGATTCACTGATGAGTTGCATCGCGGTCATATGCGGGATGTTCAGGACAGCGGATGCTTCCGCTGCCGCAAGGCTCATGGCCAGTGCTGGTTCTTCCCTTCCTGAGGCATCGGCGATGTCCCGGGCGAAGAGAACCTCCAACCGGGCGGCAACCCGTGCCTGCTGAGCCTGGGCCCAGGAGACCAGCATCCCCAGACGCTGGAGTGCGGACACGGTTTCGTCATAGCCCAGACGTTCGGCTCCACGGAACGACAACCGGCCAGCAAATCCCTCGGGAAGCACTTCCACCGGGGTGCCATCGGCCAAGGCCGGATCGGCACAGAACACTGCACCGGAAGGAGCAACAAACCTGGGATGCGAGCCAGACGAGTCAGCAGGTCCCGGCCCGCGCGAAAACCCGGAATGCGGGCCAGACGGGTTCCCGGAATGCGGGCCAGACGGGTTCCCGGATTGCGGGCCAGACGGGTTACCGGGATGAGGCCCAGGCGAGGCGCCGGAATCCCGGCAGGCAAAGGATTCGACATCCCGTTCTACACCCGGCTCCATGTTCGGTTCGGCACCCGGCGCACCGCTCCGTTCCCGGTCAGATGACCGGGAGAACGCGGTGTCCGAGGAGCGGTTCATACCCCAACTCTTTCAGCTGCCACTGACATTCCGAGGCCAAAATCGGCCCTTTTCAGGACACCAATTACGGGACATCCACCCGGATTTCACCGTCCGAAACGAACGGTTTACCGGTACGGAGCTCGCTCAAGGAATCGACCAGGTTACTCATGGCGGCCGAGGTTCAGGCTCGGCCTGGTCAGCAGACCAAGTCAGCCCGGGATTTCCCGTATCTTGGCCGCCCGGACCGGTTTCCAGCGCGGTCAAAAATGGGCCATCCATAAAGCAGCCACACGCCCACCCGCTCGATGCTGCACAGCACTCGGTTCTTGTCGGTGCACAAACGCTTCCGGCTCGTGTAAACGCGCTCCCCCAGCGCCGCGCCCCGCGCCGCCCCCTGGCGCGTATACACCACTCCGAGCCCCC
>NZ_JAXIOM010000066.1:0-21658 GCF_049311025.1 Arthrobacter sp. 3Tela_A | reverse complement strand
GTCCCCGCCCCCGGCATCGGGCGCCCCGGAAACGCGGCGCTGACCGATCTGCGGACGGGAGACCGCGCGCCCGTACCCCCTGCCCACGCTCCCCGGCCCAAGGCGGAACTTGCCGAAGAGAAGCGACGCCGGGACCTTCGCAATATCAACATCACTCTCTATGCCGGAAGCCTCCTGCTGGTAGCGGCCGCAGCGCTGTTCATCGGTATTTCGATTCCTGAACAGGCTCGGTTTGCCGGCGTCGCTGTCCTGGCAGCACTCTTCTACGCGTCCGGTCTGGTGGTCCATTCCCGGAAAAAGAGCCTCCGGCCGGCGGCGGTAGCCTTCACCGGGACCGGTCTGGCACTGATCCCCGTGGTGGGCCTGGCGTTCTACAACCTGATCCTCCCGGATCCCGTCCTCGCCTGGCTGGCCACTTCGCTGGCCGGAACGGCTGCGTTCGCCTACGCGGCCGCGCGCCTTGAGAGCCGGGTCGTGACTTACCTGGCGCTGACGTTCCTGCTCTCCACGGCTTTGGCTTCCGGCGCAGCACTCCGCTCGGGCATCGTGTGGTATTTCATCTGCACCGTCCTGCTGGCCACCCTGGTTTCCCTGGCCGCCGTTCGCCGTCCCGGCTGGCTGCGGAACATCTACCTCGATGCTTTCGTTGCCTCGCACCGGTTCCTGGTGCCGGCTACTGCTGCAGCTGCACTCCTGACCTCCCCGGATCTCGGCTCCGGCCCTCTCGCGGTCCTGTTCCTGGTCTTCGCCGCCTATTACGGCGTGATGCTCTGGCAGGGACCGGGGAACCAGGCGCTCCTGCACAGCTACGGACTGCGGGTCTCTGCAGCCGCCGGGCTCGTGATCCTCACCTTCCGGGCGACGGACAGCTTGCCCGCAACGCTCCTGGCAGCTGTCCTCGTGACTGGTGGGCAGGCGCCTATGCTGTTTCCCCTCCGGGGACGCTACCTGCGCGCAGCCCACCGGGCAGACCTTCCCGGAGCGGTGCGGACAGGTGAGCCCGGCGCCGATGGGGTTGGCGACCGTTCGGAGCCGCGCGGCGCGCGAATGTACCGGGCTGACCTGCTGGGCAGCCTGGTGCTCCAGTTTGCGGCCGGCGTGGCAGCAGCAGTGACCTACGCACTGAATGCGCAGAATGGCACAGGGGACGCCCTGATCTTCGCCGGAACCGCTGCGGCGGTCCAATTGGCTTTCTGCACGGTTGCGTGGCGGCTTTCAAAGCGCGCCGAGTTCCTGGCCCCAGCCGGGGTGATCCTGCCAGCGTCAGCGTGCCTGCTCACGGGTGCCGCCGAACTGTGGCCGGTGCTGCTGAACCTCGGTCTCCTGACCGGATACCTTGTCCTCCGGGCAGCCCGTGCCCAAGGGGCAGGACGTGCAGCGTTTGTACTCGCAGCGCGGGCCTGCGCCGCCGCACTGCTGCCGCTGTCCGTCTATGTGGCGCTGCAGGACCGGGTGCCGGAGACGGCCGTCGCCTGGACCCTTGCCGCGGCCTTCCTGGCGTCGGCGGCCAGCCAGGCCTGGTCAGTGCTGGCCGCAGCCGGCGGACGGCAGGAGCTTTTCCCACGGATAGTTCCCGCCGTGTCAGCCGGAGCAGCGCTGGTGTTCGCAGCGGCGCTTCGCTTCGAGGACTTTCCCACCACGGCCCTGGCGCTGGCAGCATTGTGGACCGTTGTGCTGCTGAACGCCGTGTACTCCGCGCTGCCCCTGCGCCGGGGGCGGGAAATGGCGGGGGTCTACGCGCCCGCCGGGTTTCTTACTGCCGGTGTGTTTGGCGCCGGCCTGCTGGGAGTGCGGGGATACGAGCTGCTCTGCGCTGCTGCCCTGGCTTATTGCGTGCTCCAATCCTTCAAACCGGCACTGGCCAGGCTGCGCAGCTGGTACTTTGCGGCAGGACAGGTTCTGCTGACGGTATTGGCAGGGCTGATCGCCCAGGACCTTGACCTGGGACCGCATGGTGTCTTTGTGGTGGTTGCAGCGGTCCTCGCCCTGCAGCATGCGGTACGTACCGTGCTTGGCGCCCGGCTGCAGCGCTACGGGCCGGTGCAGGCACTGGGCTGGGGAAACCTGCTGGCGCTGGCCGCCGCGGCGCCGGCCTACTACTTGATGCTTTCAACGGAAGCTGAGGCCCGGACGGGCTGCGTCCTCCTTCTGATCGCCGCCGGGGGTGCAGTGCTCACTCAGCTTGCTTCAGCGCTGCGCCGGGGCGGAGCTGACCGCTTTCGCGCAGAACCCGCCGCAGCCGCAGCCCTCGTCCTTCTGCTCTCTGCCGGTGTGCGTGCGGCTGAAGCAGAGCCAGCCGGCTTGGCGCTCGCTGTGCTGTGGGTGGCGTTCACAGCCAACCTGCTTACTGCCGCCCTGCACCGGCACAGCGGTCTCGCTTTCCTTGCGCCCGGCGGGTTCGCGGCCGCCCTGCTGCTCGGCGTTTCAGTCCTGGGCATGCGCGGCTATGAGCTGTTGTTCGCTGCGGGGCTCGCCTACTGCGCTGCGCTGGTCCTGGACCGGACCGGCGCGCTCCGGGGTATCTACCTGGCAGGTGTGCAGGGTCTTGGCGCTGTGCTGGCCGCCCTGCTGGCCGCGGACATGTCCGGGGGATCCACGGCCGTCTTCTTCGCGGCCCTTGGCATCACGCTCGCGGCAGGGCAGATCCTGCGGACCCTCCTTCACAACCGCGTACAGGTCCTCGGAGCAGCCGAGCCCCTGCGGTGGGGAGGACTGGCGGTCCTCGCCCTGCTGCCGGCCGCGTACCTGCAGCTCGGCGGCCGAACAGAACCGGTGGTACTGCTCATTGCGGTGCTCAGTGCTGCGGGCGCATTCGCCGCTACCGAGCTGGATGCAGCGCTGAGGACCTTCAGGAAGGCACCCCTGCCCAACGCCGCCGAACTGATCCTGGCCACTGCGGCCGCAGCCCTGCTTGCCGTACCCGCCATCCGGCTGATTGACGGTCCGAACGACGGGTGGGCACTTGGCCTGCTTTGGCTTGGACTTGGGGTGAACACTGCAGCGTCACTGCTGCTCGGTCCGGGCCGCTGGGAGGTACTGACAGCAGGAGGATTCGCCGGCGCCGCGCTCGCCGGAACAGGGCTCCTGGGTTTGCGGGGTTACGAACTCCTGGTCCTGGCCGCCCTGGCCTGCGCACTGTTCCTGTCCCGGATCCGGCACGCCCGCCGGGGGCCGTACCTGCTCGCTGCGCAGCTGCTCATGACTGTGCTGGCGGTGCTGGTGTCGGCAGATGCCGGAGCGGGCAGCCACGGCGTCCTTGCGGCCGGAGCGGCAGCCTGCGCTGCAGCCCAGCTGGTGCGGACCTTCCTGGAACCGCGGAAGGCAGACGAATGGGCGCGGACAGCCCTGTGGACGAGTATGGGAATCCTGGTGTCCGCACCGGCGCTGTATGCGGTGCTGGCCGGCGGCAACGTCCACCGGGACGTCACTGCACTGCTGCTGCTTCTGCTCCTGGGCGTCAGTACCGCGGGGTACGCCCGCAGCACCCACGCTCCTGTCCTTTACCCGGGGCTGTACGCCCTGGGGGCGCTGCCGCTGGTACTTTCGGATGCTCTGCGGTTAGGGTCCGGCGGTGTACTGTCCAACGCTCCTCTGACGGCGGTGGCTGCCGGACTGATCATCGCCGCCCTGGCGGCAGCGGCACTCACCGGGGAGGCCCGTGCGGGGGACGCTTCATTCAGGAACGCCATGCTAGGTGCCGGTGTGGCCTATTCCGCAGCCGTACTGCCGGCTGCCGCGGCTGCCGGCGGAAACCTGCTGCTGGCAGCCCTGGCTCCCGCCCTGCTTGGCGCCGCGGCGCTGAGTGCTTCCTACACCAGGGGCAACGCCTGGCTGGCGGCCGGGACACCACCCCTGCTGCTGGCCGCAGCGCTGCTGGCGGCCGCCGGATTTGAACAGAATGTCCTCTCCCGGCCGTTCGCTCCGGGCTACGGCCTGCTCTGGCCAGTGTGGGGTACGGCGCTGGCTCTCCAGGCCATGCGGCTCCTGATCTCCCTCGGCGGGAATGCATCCTCCCTGCGCCTGAGGATTCCCGGTGCGGGGTCCTCGCTGGTTCTCCTGGTCGGGGCGGTGCCTGCGATGGCCGAATACAACGGCTCTGCCGTAGCAGGCTCGCTTACCCTGCTGGCTGCGCTCGCCCTGGCAGCCTGTGAGGCCCCGCGGTCAGTTCGGGAGACGGCAGTGGAGGCAGCCTGCCTGCCCGCGGCGCTGGCGATTGAACGGATTGCGTGGTTTGTGTTCGGCGGTGCCGATGTGTTCTGGTCCGTGCAGTACTGGTCGGTGGTGCTCGCCGGGCTCGCAGCGTGGGAATACCTGCGCCGGCGCGAGGGCCGCGGCACAATCCTGCTGGGGGCATCAGCGGTGATCCTCTCCGCGGGCGGGCTGGGAACCGTAGTCTACGGAGGCACGGGGGAGCAGCTGTGGGCACTGGTGGCCCACGCCGGGCTTCTGGCCTTTGGCCTGCTGGCCAGCCGGAAGCTGTTCACCATCTGGGGCGCTTCGGGAGTGGCGCTCGCGGTGCTGTGGTACCTGCGCGGCTACACCTTCCTGCTGCTGGCACTGCTGGCGGCAGGTCTCATCGCACTGGCTGTCTGGCGTCTGACACGGGTGCGGACCGCCCCCGAGCAGGAAGCCGAAGACATCCTGGAGAATCGCTGACACCGAGCCCGGATTGGGCCGGGCCTGACAGGGCACAGCGTGCTCCGATAGGCTCGGTGGATGGAACTCCTCATCTTTTTGGTCGTCGCGGCAGCGGTTGTAGGCGGGCTGGCCTGGGGGCGCCGGCACTTCTCGCACGAGATTGACCGGGCCAAGCGCATCCGCCGGGCCAACCGGAACGAACCGTAGGGCTGCGCACCAGCCCGGCCCGGATTTCAGCACGGAAGAGTGCTGGGCTAGACTGGGAGGAAATGACGCGCCACGAGTCGGGCAATTCCGGCTTGAGGCGAATCCATATGCTAGAAGCCGGGAGCCGCGGCGGGACGCTGATTCGCGTTCTGCGCGCACTTCTGGCAGACTAGAGAAGTTGTTCAAGCGCTTTTGTGTCCACACGCGCTTAAGCAGGCCGTGAAAACGGCACTGTGTGCGTGTTGAGATTGCGTCCCGGTCAGGATAATGCCTGTCGCAGGGTCGGATCCTTCAGGAGAAAAGCCCATATATAACCCGCCCCCATTCTTGAACGGGTGTTGCCAGTTTCGAATCTGCGACACGCCCGAGCGCGGGGGTCGGAGCCTCGGCAGGTTGAGGAACCCGGAGCTTCCGGATTCAGCTTGTTGGAGGAGCGCCGGGGCCGACATGGCCGCCAGGGGCAAAAACTGTACAGAGAGCAATACTCGAAGAAAGAGGCACGACGCCATGGCGGGACAAAAAATCCGCAT
The DNA here is from genome assembly GCF_049311025.1 of Arthrobacter sp. 3Tela_A. Lineage (NCBI taxonomy): Bacteria > Bacillati > Actinomycetota > Actinomycetes > Micrococcales > Micrococcaceae > Arthrobacter > Arthrobacter sp. 3Tela_A. Next base: position 16,283 of record NZ_JAXIOM010000066.1, on the reverse strand, counting down.
CCGGCTGAAGTCGTATGACCACGAGGTCATCGACGTATCAGCACGGAAGATCGTTGAGACGGTCACGCGTGCAGGCGCAACGGTAGTAGGCCCCGTGCCGCTGCCCACGGAAAAGAACGTGTACTGCGTTATCCGTTCGCCGCACAAGTACAAGGACAGCCGCGAGCACTTTGAAATGCGCACGCACAAGCGTCTGATCGACATCATTGACCCCACGCCTAAGGCCGTTGACTCGCTGATGCGTCTTGACCTGCCTGCAGACGTGAACATCGAAATCAAGCTGTAGGGGGGAGCAGATACTTATGTCTTCTTCACTTACCCGCCAGGTTAAGGGCCTCCTGGGCACCAAGCTGGGCATGACCCAGGTCTGGGACGAGAACAACAAGCTCATCCCGGTCACCGTGGTCCAGGCTGATTCCAACGTCATCACCCAGCTGCGCAATGCGGAGAAGGACGGCTACACCGCCGTTCAGATCGGCTACGGCCAGATCGATCCCCGCAAGGTCACCAAGCCGCTGGCCGGCCACTTCGAGAAGGCCGGCGTCACGCCGCGCCGTCACGTTGTTGAGCTGCGCACCGCTGACGCTGACACCTACGAGCTCGGCCAGGAACTCTCCGTTGAGATGTTCGAAGCCGGCCAGAAGGTCGACGTCGTCGGTACCTCCAAGGGCAAGGGCTTCGCCGGTGTTATGAAGCGTCACGGCTTCCACGGCGTCGGCGCTTCCCACGGTGCCCACAAGAACCACCGCAAGCCCGGCTCCATCGGTGGCGCATCCACCCCCGGCCGCGTCTTCAAGGGTCTCCGGATGGCCGGCCGCATGGGCGCCGTCCGCCACACCACGATGAACCTCACCGTCCACGCTGTGGATACCGAGAAGTCGCTGCTGCTGATCAAGGGTGCCGTTCCCGGCGCCCGCGGCCAGGTCGTCCTCGTACGCACCGCCGTGAAGGGAGCTTAGTCTCATGGCTAACAAAGCAACTGTTGAATTCCCCGCAGCAATCTTCGACGTTCAGACGAACGTTCCGCTGCTGCACCAGGTAGTTGTGGCTCAGCTTGCTGCTGCCCGCCAGGGTACGCACAAGACGAAGACCCGCGCCGAGGTTTCCGGTGCAGGCCGCAAGCCGTTCAAGCAGAAGGGCACCGGCCGCGCCCGTCAGGGTTCCATCCGTGCTCCTCACATGACCGGTGGCGGCGTTGTCCACGGACCGACGCCCCGCGACTACAGCCAGCGCACCCCCAAGAAGATGATTGCCGCCGCACTTCGCGGGGCTCTCTCTGACCGGGCACGCAACGGCCGCATCCACGTGCTGGAAACCCTGGTAGCCGGCGAGACGCCGTCCACCAAGGCTGCACGCGAAGCGCTGCGTTCACTTACCGACCGCAAGAACATGCTCGTTGTCATCGAGCGCGCCAACGATGTTGCTGCACTCTCCGTGCGCAACCTCACCGATGTTCACGTGATCTACGTAGATCAGCTGAACACCTACGACGTGCTCGTTGCTGACGACGTGGTCTTCACCCAGGCCGCCTACGACGAGTTCGTCGGCAAGAACACTGTCAAGGAGGACGCCAAGTGAGCGCGACCACCGCAAAGGACCCTCGCGACGTGGTGCTTGCACCCGTCGTCTCGGAAAAGAGCTACGGCCTGATCGACGAAGGTAAGTACACCTTCCTGGTCGACCCCCGCTCGAACAAGACCGAGATCAAGCTGGCCGTGGAGAAGATTTTCTCCGTCAAGGTCGACTCGATCAACACCATCAACCGTGCCGGTAAGCGCAAGCGCACCAAATTCGGATGGGGACAGCGCAAGAGCACCAAGCGTGCGATTGTCACCCTGAAGGAAGGCACAATCGACATCTTCGGCGGTCCGCTCAGCTAGGGCGGAGACCACTTTAACGAGGAATAAATAATGGGAATCCGTAAATACAAGCCGACTACCCCGGGCCGCCGCGGCTCGAGCGTAGCCGACTTCACCGAAATCACGCGGTCGACGCCGGAAAAGTCGCTGGTACGTCCGCTGCCCAAAAAGGGCGGCCGTAACAACACCGGCAAGATCACGACCAGGCACAAGGGTGGCGGACACAAGCGCCAGTACCGCCTGATCGACTTCCGCCGGCACGACAAGGACGGCGTCAACGCTCGCGTTGCCGAGATCGAATACGATCCGAACCGCACCGCCCGCATTGCGCTGCTGCACTACGTTGATGGCACCAAGCGTTACATCATTGCGCCGAACAAGCTCAAGCAGGGCGACTTCGTCGAGGCCGGCGCCGGGGCTGACATCAAGCCCGGCAACAACCTGCCGCTGCGCAACATCCCCGTGGGTACCGTTATCCACGCCGTTGAACTGCGCCCGGGCGGCGGTGCCAAGATGGCCCGCTCCGCCGGCGCATCGGTTCAGCTGGTTGCAAAGGAAGGCCGCTTCGCCCAGCTGCGTCTGCCTTCCGGCGAAATCCGCAACGTCGACGTCCGCTGCCGCGCCACCATTGGCGAGGTCGGCAACGCCGAGCAGTCCAACATCAACTGGGGCAAGGCCGGCCGTATGCGCTGGAAGGGCGTTCGCCCGACCGTCCGCGGTGTCGCCATGAACCCGGTTGACCACCCGCATGGTGGTGGCGAAGGCAAGACCAGTGGTGGACGCCACCCGGTCAACCCGAACGGTAAGCCCGAGGGCCGTACCCGCCGCCCCAACAAAGAGAGCGACAAGCTTATTGTGCGTCGCCGTCGTTCCGGCAAGAACAAGCGATAGGAGCCTGGAAACATGCCACGCAGCCTGAAGAAAGGCCCCTTCGTCGACCAGCACCTCTTCCTTAAGGTGCAGGCCGAAAACGAGAAGGGCACCAAGAACGTCATCAAGACGTGGTCCCGCCGCTCGATGATCATCCCCGACATGCTCGGGCACACGATCGCCGTGCACGACGGACGCAAGCACATTCCGGTGTTTGTCACCGAGTCGATGGTCGGGCACAAGCTCGGCGAATTCGCTCTGACGCGTACATTCCGCGGCCATGTGAAGGACGACCGCAAGGGCAAGCGCCGCTAGGCGCTGCTCTTTCGGCAGAAGACGAGAGAAGGAAAGCAATGGAAGCCAAGGCAATTGCGCGTCATATCCGCGTAACGCCTATGAAGGCCCGGCGCGTCGTCAACCTTGTTCGTGGCAAGCAAGCGAATGAGGCATTGGCAATTCTGAAGTTTGCCCCCCAGGCAGCTTCGGAGCCGGTATTCAAGGTAGTTCAGTCGGCAATGGCCAACGCACGTGTCCTCGCGGACCGTGACGGCGTGGCCTTCGACGAAGGTGACCTCTACATCAGCGAAGCATTCGTTGATGAAGGACCCACCATGAAGCGGTTCCAGCCGCGGGCCCAGGGCCGCGCCTACCGCATCAACAAGCGGACCAGCCACGTCACCGTGGTTGTCGCAACCCCCGAGAACGAGGAGGACCGTTAAGTGGGACAGAAGGTAAACCCGCACGGGTTCCGACTCGGCATCACCACTGACCACGTTTCGCACTGGTTTGCTGACAGCAACAAGCCGGGCCAGCGTTACAAGGACTTCGTCCGCGAGGACATCAAGATCCGTCAGCTGATGTCCACCGGCATGGACCGCGCCGGCATCGCCAAGGTTGAGATCGAGCGCACCCGCGACCGTGTCCGTGTGGATATCCACACCGCACGTCCGGGTATCGTGATCGGCCGCCGCGGCGCCGAAGCAGACCGCATCCGCGGCGAGCTCGAAAAGCTCACCGGCAAGCAGGTCCAGCTGAACATCCTCGAGGTCAAGAACCCCGAGATGGAAGCACAGCTGGTTGCCCAGGGTGTTGCAGAGCAGCTCTCTTCCCGCGTGGCTTTCCGCCGTGCGATGAAGAAGGCAATCCAGTCCGCACAGCGTGCAGGCGCAAAGGGTATCCGTATCCAGTGCTCCGGCCGCCTGGGCGGCGCTGAAATGAGCCGCTCGGAGTTCTACCGCGAAGGCCGTGTGCCCCTGCACACCCTGCGCGCGAACATCGACTACGGCTTCTTCGAAGCCAAGACCACCTTCGGCCGCATTGGTGTGAAGGTTTGGATCTACAAGGGCGACGTCACTTCCAAGGAACTGGCTGCACAGCAGGCTGCTGCACCGTCCCGCGGACGTTCCAACGACCGTCCGGGCCGCGGCCCGGCGGACCGTGGGGACCGTCGTCGTCGTAACGACCGCGGCGACAAGGCCGCCGCGCCTGCTGCAGAGGCTCCGGCCGCTGAGGCAGCTGCCCCCGCAGCAGAAGGAGGACAGGCTTAAATGCTTATCCCACGTCGAGTCAAGTACCGCAAGCAGCACCACCCGGGTCGTTCCGGCGCTGCAACCGGTGGCACCGCTGTCAGCTTCGGTGAATGGGGTATCCAGGCTCTCACGCCTGCATACGTGACCAACCGCCAGATTGAAGCTGCACGTATTGCCATGACGCGCCACATCAAGCGCGGCGGCAAGGTCTGGATCAACATTTACCCGGACCGTCCGCTGACGAAGAAGCCGGCCGAAACCCGCATGGGTTCCGGTAAGGGTTCGCCGGAGTGGTGGGTTGCAAACGTCAAGCCGGGGCGGGTTCTGTTCGAACTCTCCGGTGTTTCCGAAGAGGTAGCTCGCGAGGCACTGCGCCTGGCGATCCATAAGCTGCCGTTGAAGGCACGCATTGTGCGTCGCGAGGGTGGTGAATAGCAATGGCTATCGGTTCAAAGGAACTTGCAACTGATCAGCTGGACGGGTTCGACAACGAGCGTCTCGTTGAAGAACTGCGCAAGGCTAAGGAGGAGCTGTTCAACCTCCGCTTCCAGTCCGCCACCGGGCAGCTGGAGAACAACGGACGGCTCCGCGCCGTAAAGCGCGACATCGCCCGCATCTACACGGTGCTGCGTGAGCGTGAACTGGGAATTCGTCCCGAGGCAGTTGCTCCCGTCGAGGAAGCAGCCCCCGAGAAGAAGAAGTCCAAGAAGAAGGCTGCGGAGTCCGAAGCTGCGGTTGCCGAGGATGATGCCAAATGAGCGAAAACAAGAATGAGGCAGCAGTGACAACTGACGCAAACGGAGCCGATGCCCGCGGGTACCGGAAGACCGCTCGCGGCTACGTGGTCTCCGACAAGATGGACAAGACCATCGTCGTCGAGGTCGAAGACCGCGTGAAGCACGCACTGTACGGCAAGGTTCTTCGCCGCACCGAGAAGCGCAAGGCACATGACGAGCAGAACGCTGCCGGCATCGGTGACCTCGTGCTGATCGCCGAGACCCGGCCGCTGTCCGCTACCAAGCGGTGGCGCCTGGTCGAGATCATCGAAAAGGCCAAGTAGCCAAACGCCGTAAGGCAACAAAGCTGCAAAGCACATAACAGGCCGGAGCGTGTGCCGGGGGAGCGGCTGAAAAGCAGCTCCTTCGGCACACAGGCGCCGTCCACAGCGTCAGGGCCCCGGCGGCGGAATCGTACGATTTCGTTTCCGGGGCCCTTTCGCGGTAAACTTGAAATCTTGTCTGTGTGGTGCGGAAGCATGTCCTCTTTCGGATCCCCTTCCTCACCGCCGAATAAGACAAAAGCCCGATAATCTTGTTCAGCATGGTGCTGCGGCTTGCGCTGCAGAGCGGCCCGTAGGGGCCGGTGCTGAGTACCAGTATTACGGGGTCCACCCATATCCGTTCCGCAAGGCTCAGGAACACTGAGAACCGGCGCGACGACAGGAGTAATAAGTGATTCAGCAGGAGTCGCGACTGAAGGTCGCCGACAACACGGGTGCCAAGGAAATCTTGACCATCCGCGTTCTCGGTGGATCCGGCCGTCGCTACGCAGGCATTGGCGACACCATTGTTGCCACCGTCAAGGATGCAATTCCCGGCGGCAACGTCAAGAAGGGCGATGTGGTCAAGGCCGTCATCGTCCGTACCAAGAAGGAACGCCGCCGCCAGGACGGTTCCTACATCAAGTTCGATGAGAACGCTGCAGTGATCTTGAAGAATGACGGTGACCCCCGCGGTACCCGTATCTTCGGCCCGGTCGGCCGCGAACTTCGCGACAAGAAGTTCATGAAGATCATTTCGCTGGCTCCGGAGGTGCTGTAGATCATGGCAAAGATCAAGAAGGGTGACCTGGTTCAGGTCATCACCGGTGCCAAGGCTGAGCGCGGCGGAGACCGCGGCAAGCAGGGCAAGGTTCTGAAGGTTTTCCCGGAGACCAACCGCGTGCTCGTTGAGGGCATCAACCGCGTCACCAAGCACACCAAGGTAGGCCAGTCCTCCCGTGGTTCCAAGACCGGAGGCATCGAGGTTGTTGAGGCCCCGATCCACGTTTCCAACGTGGCCGTCGTGGATCCCGAGACGAAGAAGCCCACCCGTGTTGGCTACCGCACCGAAATCGTCGAAAAAGACGGCCGGACCCGCACCGTGCGCATCCGCGTCGCCAAGGGCTCTGGGAAGGACCTCTAATGACTGAGACTGTCACCAAGATCGTTCCCCGTCTGAAGACCCGCTACGCAGCGGAAATCAAGCAGACTCTGCAGGACGAATTCAACTACGCAAACGTCAACCAGGTTCCGCGCCTCGTCAAGGTCGTTGTGAACATGGGTGTTGGAGACGCCGCCAAGGACTCCAAGCTCATTGACGGTGCTGTACGCGACCTGACGGCCATCACCGGCCAGAAGCCGCAGATCACCAAGGCACGCAAGTCGATCGCACAGTTCAAGCTGCGCGAAGGCATGCCGATCGGTGCGCACGCTACGCTGCGCGGCGACCGCATGTGGGAATTCGTGGACCGCCTGGTCACCCTGGCGCTCCCGCGTATCCGCGACTTCCGCGGCCTGAGCGGCAAGCAGTTCGACGGCAACGGCAACTACACGTTCGGTCTGACCGAGCAGTCGATGTTCCACGAAATCGATCAGGACAAGATCGACCGCGTACGCGGCATGGACATCACCGTGGTTACCACCGCCAAGACCGATGACGAGGGACGCGCGCTGCTGAAGGCGCTCGGCTTCCCGTTCAAATCCGAAGATTAATTACTACGTAAAAGGTCTGTTGCTTAACGCAGGGCACGCCCCGCGCCGAGCAGCAGAAACCGTTACGAGGGAGGGCTAGAGCCCACATGACAATGACAGATCCTGTCGCAGACATGCTCACGCGTCTGCGCAATGCAAACTCGGCATACCACGACACCGTGTCCATGCCGTACAGCAAGCTGAAGGCACGCGTTGCCGACATCCTGAAGGCCGAAGGCTACATCGCCGGCTGGAAGGAAGAAGAGGCACAGGTTGGCAAGACGCTGACCCTGGACCTCAAGTTCGGTCCGAACCGCGAGCGTTCCATCGCCGGCGTCCGCCGTATCTCCAAGCCGGGCCTGCGTGTATACGCAAAGTCCACCAACCTGCCGCGCGTTCTTGGTGGGCTGGGTATCGCCATCCTGTCGACGTCGTCAGGTCTGCTGACCGACCGCCAGGCCGCCAAGAAGGGTGTGGGTGGGGAAGTCCTCGCCTACGTCTGGTAGCAGGGAAGGGAAAGAATAATGTCACGTATTGGACGTCTGCCCATCTCTGTCCCCGCCGGTGTCGAGATTGCCATTGATGGCAACACCGTCACGGTCAAGGGTTCCAAGGGCGAGCTGAGCCACGTTGTGCCCAGCCCGATCTCGGTTTCCATGGACGAGAACACCATCACCGTCGCCCGCCCCAATGACGAGCGCGAATCCCGTTCCCTCCACGGCCTGACCCGCACCCTGATCTCCAACATGATCACCGGTGTGACCGAAGGCTACAAGAAGGACCTGGAAATCGTTGGCACCGGTTACCGTGTGCAGGCCAAGGGCTCGGACCTCGAGTTCGCCCTGGGCTACAGCCACCCGGTATCCGTGAAGGCTCCGGAGGGCATCACGCTCACCGTTACGGGCCCGACCAAGCTCACTGTTTCCGGCATTGACAAGCAGCAGGTCGGCGAGGTTTCCGCCAACATCCGCAAGCTGCGCAAGCCTGACCCCTACAAGGGCAAGGGCATTCGTTACGCCGGCGAGATTGTCCGCCGCAAGGTCGGAAAGGCTGGTAAGTAATCATGGCCATCAGCATCAATAAGAAGCGCAATTCCAAGAGCAAGTCCGCTTCCCGGAGCCGCCGTCAGCTGCGGATCCGCAAGCGCATTGCCGGCACCGCGGCCCGCCCGCGTCTGGTCGTCAACCGCTCTTCGCGCCACGTATTCGTCCAGGTTGTCGATGACAGCCGCGGCGTAACCGTTGCATCCGCGTCCACCATGGAAGCAGACCTGCGTTCCATGGAGGGCGACAAGACTGCCAAGTCCAAGCGCGTCGGTGAGCTCGTTGCCGAACGTGCCAAGGCTGCCGGCGTCGAAGCCGTGGTGTTTGACCGCGGCGGCAACCGCTACCACGGCCGCATTGCGGCTGTCGCAGACGGCGCACGCGAAGGTGGGCTGGCACTGTGACCGAGGCAAACAAGGAAAAGGAAAATCAGGTGACTGAAGCTACATCTGCTGAGGCAACTGAGACCAAGGAAACCGCTGCCGCAGGCAACGACGACCGCCGCGGCGGCCGCCGGGGCGAGCAGCGCTCTGACCGTGGAGGCCGTGACCGCGGCGGACGCGGCGGACGCGACGGCGGACGCAATGATGACAAGGACAAGTTCATTGAACGCGTCGTGACCATCAACCGCGTCGCCAAGGTGGTCAAGGGTGGTCGTCGCTTCAGCTTCACCGCCCTGGTTGTTGTCGGTGACGGCAACGGCATGGTCGGCGTTGGCTACGGCAAGGCAAAGGAAGTTCCCTCGGCTATCGCCAAGGCAGTCGAGGAAGCGAAGAAGTCATTCTTCCGCGTTCCCCGCATTGCCGGCACCGTCCCGCACCTGGTGCAGGGCGAAGCAGCCGCAGGCGTCGTCCTGCTCCGTCCGGCTTCCCCGGGTACCGGCGTTATCGCCGGTGGTCCGGTCCGAGCCATCCTCGAGTGCGCCGGCATCCACGACGTGCTTTCCAAGTCGCTGGGTTCCTCCAACGCGATCAACATCGTGCACGCCACGGTTGACGCGCTGAAGCGCCTCGAAGAGCCGCAGGCTGTGGCTGCCCGCCGTGGCCTGCCGCTGGACGAAGTTGCTCCCGCAGCGATGATCCGCAACATGCAGAAGGCTGGTGCATGATGACTACTCCGAAGCGCGTTGCCGTCAGCTCGGCACAGCTGGAAATCACCCAGATTAAGTCCACCATCGGTGGTAAGCAGAATCAGCGCGACACGCTGCGTTCACTCGGCCTGAAGCACATCGGCGACACCGTCGTCCGCAGTGCAGACGCCGTGACCGTTGGCATGATCAACACGGTTCCGCACCTCGTGAAGGTTGAGGAGGCGAAGTAACATGGCCGAAGATAACAAAGCTCTGAAGGTCCACCACCTGCGTCCTGCTCCGGGTGCCAAGACGGCTAAAACCCGTGTTGGCCGCGGTGAAGGTTCCAAGGGTAAGACCGCTGGCCGCGGTACCAAGGGTACTGCCGCCCGCTACCAGGTCAAGGCCGGTTTCGCAGGCGGGCAGCTGCCGCTGCACATGCGTCTGCCGAAGCTGCGCGGCTTCAAGAACCCGTTCAAGGTCGAGTTCCAGGTTGTAAACCTGGACAAGATCTCTGAGCTGTTCCCCGAAGGAGGCGAGGTCACCGTTGAGGCCCTCGTTGCCAAGGGTGCCGTGCGCAAGAACCAGCCCGTCAAGGTGCTGGGCACCGGTGACATCACCGTCAAGGTTGATGTCAAGGCCGATGCATTCTCTGCAAGCGCCGCAGAAAAGATCGCTGCAGCAGGCGGATCGACCACGGCGCTCTAAGCACCGTGTTTATCTGCGCACACTTTCCACTGCCGGCCCCGGGTTTCCCCGGGTGCCGGCGGCGGGTTGTGCGCGTACCTGCATGCCACTAAGCTCCCGGAAGGCCGTTATTCGGCCAGTCGGGGGCTTGGTGCCTTTAACGCTCCCGCCGCTGCTATGTTCGATAACGCAACAGCGGCCCTGAGCGGATAGACTCAGGTTTTGTTCGAGTCCCGCCGGGACTCATTTCCACACTTTCTTCAGGAGGACGCTTGCTTAGCGCTATTGGCCGGGCTTTCCGGACGCCAGACCTGCGACGCAAGCTGTTGTTTACGCTGGGAATCATCACTATCTTCCGCATGGGTGCTTTTATCCCGGCCCCGGGTGTTGACTACGGCAATGTGCAGCAGTGCTTGGCTCTTGGTGCCACCTCTGGTGGTCTCTACGAGTTCGTAAACCTCTTCAGCGGCGGTGCCCTGCTGCAGGTCTCAGTCTTCGCCCTCGGCATCATGCCGTACATCACCGCCAGCATCATTGTGCAGCTGCTGCGCGTGGTGATCCCGCACTTCCAGGCCCTCTATGAGGAAGGCCAGCAGGGACAGTCCACGCTCACGCAGTACACCCGCTACCTGACCATCGCCCTGGGCCTGCTGAATGCAACCACCGTGGTCTCGCTGGCGCGTTCAGGCGCCCTGTTCAACAACCAGTGCTCCGTGCCGATCATCCCGGATGACAACATCATCACCATCCTGCTGCTGATCATCACCCTGACAGCCGGCACCGGGCTCATCATGTGGATGGGCGAACTGGTCACTGAGAAGGGCGTGGGCAACGGCATGTCCCTGCTCATCTTCACCTCGATCGTGGCCAGCTTCCCCAGCGCACTGGGCGCCATCCTGACGGCACAGGGCTGGACCATCTTCCTCGGTGTGATCGCGATCGGCATCGTCACGGTTGCCCTTGTCATCTTCGTGGAGCAGTCCCAGCGCCGCGTTCCGGTCCAGTACGCCAAGCGCATGGTCGGACGCCGCACGGTCGGCGGCACGAACACCTACATCCCCATCAAGGTCAACATGGCCGGCGTGATCCCCGTGATCTTCGCGTCCTCCATGCTGTACCTGCCGTCCCTGCTGGCCCAGTTCAACACGCCTACTGACGGTTCAGCGCCGCCGGAGTGGGTTGTCTGGATCAACAACTACCTGACCTCCGGGGACCACCCGCTGTATATGGCCGTGTACTTCCTGATGATCGTGTTCTTCACGTACTTCTATGTGTCGATCACCTTCAACCCGGAGGAAGTCTCGGAAAACATGAAGAAGTACGGCGGTTTCATTCCCGGCATCCGTGCCGGCCGCCCCACCGCCGAATACCTGCAGTACGTGCTCTCCCGCATTACCCTGCCCGGCGCCATGTATTTGGGCATTGTTGCCCTTATTCCGCTGATTGCCCTGGTGCTGGTCGGGGCAAACCAGAACTTCCCGTTCGGCGGAACCTCGATCCTCATCATGGTTGGTGTGGGACTCGAGACGGTCAAACAAATTGACGCACAGCTCCAGCAGCGTCACTACGAAGGGTTATTGCGATGACACGTCTGCTCATTATTGGGCCTCCCGGTGCCGGCAAGGGTACACAGGCAACACGTATCTCCGAACGCCTCGGTGTCACCGCCATTTCCACCGGAGACATCTTCCGCTCCAACGTGAAGAACCTGACGCCGCTCGGCATCGAAGCCAAGAAGTACATCGACGCCGGCAACTTCGTTCCGGATGAAGTCACCAACAACATGGTGCGCTCCCGTCTGCAGGAAGAGGACGTCCAGGACGGCTTCCTCCTCGACGGGTACCCGCGCACCACCGCGCAGGTCGAGGAGCTGGACGACATCCTCGCTGCCGGAGGCGACAGCCTTGACGCAGTGCTGCTGCTGACCGCCGACGACGAAGAGCTGGTGGCGCGCCTGCTCCGCCGTGCGGAGATCGAGGGCCGGACGGACGACAACGAGGAAGTCATCCGCCACCGCCTCGAGCTGTACAAGCAGCAGACCGCAGACGTCGTTGCCAGCTATGAAAAGCGCGGAATCGTTACCCGCGTTGACGGCCTGGGCGACATCGACGAAGTCACCGAGCGCGTTATGCAGGCACTCAAGCAGACCAGCTAGTTTAGATAGAAGGCGAGACGTTGGCCCAGCCGCGGATCCAGTACAAAACCAACGCGCAGATGCGCACCATGCGCGAGGCAGGCCTGGTGCTCATCAAAGCACTTGACGCGGCGGTCGCCGCTGCCCGCCCCGGCGTCACCACGGCAGAGATCGACAGGGTCTTCGCCGGTGTACTCGCCGAGGCGGGGGCGACGTCGAACTTCCTGGGGTACTACGATTTCCCTGCCACGATCTGCACCTCGGTGAACGAGGAAGTCGTCCACGGCATCCCGGGGAACAAGGTGCTGGCGGACGGGGATATCATCTCGATCGACGGCGGCGCCGTCGTGGACGGCTGGCACTCCGATTCGGCACGCACCGTGATCGTCGGCACGGCCGACCCGGAAGACCAGCGGCTCTCTGACGTCACCGAGAACGCCATGTGGCACGGCATTGCCGCCGCGGCCAAGGGAAGGTTCGTCGGAGACATCGGTGCCGCCATCGATGACTATGTCAGCTCCGTTCCGGGGAAGCCCCTGGGCATCCTGGAAGACTACGTTGGCCACGGCATCGGCTCGGAAATGCACCAGGCCCCGGATGTGCTGAACTACCGGACCAGCCACCGCGGCCCCAAGCTGAAGGCGGGTATGTGCCTGGCGATCGAACCCATGCTGGTGCGCGGCGGCATCGAGACCGTGACCCTGGAAGACGACTGGACCGTTGTGACCACCGACGGCGCCCGGTCCTGCCAGTGGGAACACTCTGTAGCTATCCATGAGAAGGGGATCTGGGTGCTTACGGCTCCCGACGGCGGTGCCTCGCGGCTCGCGCCGCTGGGCGTCACTCCGGTGCCCATTCCCTAACCGCTGAATTCTGCTGGTCAGTTTCCCGTTATCCTGAGCCGAAGGCCCGTTCCGCCCACCGCGGAACGGGCCTTTTGCCTGTCCGGTGCAGGGACAGCACCTGGGGAGGACGGGCCAGGCGCTGACCTGCGGTACCACTGCAGACAGAGAATCAGCATCACTGCAATCTCCACGGCCCCGCCCGCGTAGTACATCACCACGGCGCCGGACTCGGCGGCAGCTGCGGGAACCCCCGCCGGCGGATCCGCATAGAGGGACTTAGCCAGGATGTTGTGGGCCGCTGCGGTCGCCACCAGCACAGCGGCACGCAGCCGCAGGCCGGCCCGGTGCGGATTCGGGTCACGCCCAATCAGCGCCGCCGTCCAGAGGTATCCGGCGGCCACCAGGTGGAATGTCACCAGCCAGTGCACCGGCGGCAGCGTGGACATCGCCTCGAAAAGGGGAGTCCGGAACATCAGGAACATCCCGCCAACGTTCAGGACCGCGGCCGTCAGCGGGTGCGAAAGGAACCGGGCAGGGGTGCTCCGCAGGAGGCGCACCGTCCGGCGGGCCGGCATTTTGTCCATAACCCGCAGGGCCAGCGTGACCGGCCTGGACAGGACCAGCAGCAGCGGGGCCAGCATGCCTGCGGCCACATGGGAGAGCGCAAGCCAGGCAAAATCCGTGTGGGCCAGGGCAGGAAGCGGTCCCAGCACGGTCAGTAGTGCCAGGGCCAGACCCAGGAGAAACACCGCGGTCCGGTGCACCGGCCAGCCGGCGGCCCGGTCCGAGCGGGCGCCGGCCATGTAGGCTGCAGCAGCCGCCAGGGCCGGGACCAAAAACAGGACCTCGGCAGGAAACTCGCCGGCGGAATGGTGCATCAGCTTGGCGGTCCGCCCACAGCCGCCTCCCGGGTGCGGAGCAGCAGGAAGATCCCTGCGCCGAGCATGAGCAGGGCCGCGGCGTTCCAGGCCAGGTCGTAGGGCAGCAGCTCAACCTCGTAGCGGATCTGGTGCAGGTTCAGGAGCTTGTGCTGCACGGTTCCGTCGTAGAGCTGAAAGGCGCCGGCACCAAGCAGGACGGCGCCGCCCCAGCGTGCAGGGATCAGGATGGCCCGGCGGCGAAGGTCAGCGAACAGGAACAGGCCCGCGACTATCGCGAACCAGCCAAACGCGTGGAACAACCCGTCGGAGAACAGGCCAACGGAAGCGGTCGACTGGTCGTAGAAGTGATGCCACTGCAGCAGCTGGTGGAAGAGCACCTCGTCGATGAAGGCAGCGGTGCCGATTCCCACCAGGACTCCGGAGAGCACGTTCCTGCGGTGCGGCCTGGGTGCAGCTGTGCCGGAAGAACTCATGGCCGAGAGACTAGCAAACGGTTCCCGGCGGCGCATCCGGCGGCGAACGCGGAGAACACAGTTTCTGCAGGTCTCCGGCACACCGGAGACCTGCACTGAAGGGTCTCCGCGTCACAAAGTGAACGCCTGCTTAACGCCGGCTGAAAGCCCTTCCAACGCGTGCTGAAGTCTTTTTTGAACGCCCGCTTTTGGCCGTCTTGCCGGCGGCCGCAAACCTACGCTGAAGGCGTCAATCAGCTCCCGACGAAGGTTTGCACCTGTTATGTCATCCACCACTTTGTCCCCGCCGGGGCAGACCGGGACCACCGGCCAGGGAACCGGATCTGTTCCGGACAGCCGGCTTCCGGGCCGCAGCCGGACTTCGCACCGGCCTGCTGCCCGGCGCCGGAACAAAACCTCCAACTGGCTGCTGTTCGCTTTGCTGGCCGGACCGAACATCGCCCTGCTGCTGGTCTTCACGTACAAGCCGCTGCTGCAGTCCCTGTACTACTCCACACTCCAGTGGAACATCGGCTCGGCGGTTGCCCGGCCGGTGGGGCTGCGGAACTACACCGACTGGCTGAGTGCCTCCGGTACGCCGCAGGTCATTGGCGTCACTGTGGTTTTCACGCTGGCCACTGTGGGCGGAGGCATGGTCATTGGCCTCGCACTCGCCCTGCTCCTGAACAGCAGGCTAAAGCTCAGGGGAGCGGCGCGCACCATCATCGTGGCGCCTTATGTGCTCTCCGGCGTCGCCGTCGGCCTGCTGTGGCTCTTCGTTTTCGACCCGAACTTCGGCGTCACGTCCGCCCTTCTGCAGGCTGTGGGCCTGCCCTCGCCGGACTGGTACAACGATCCGGGCTACTCGCTGGCCATGGTCATCATCGTCTACCTCTGGAAAAACGTGGGCTACGTAGCCCTCATCTATCTGGCGGGCCTGCAGGCAATTCCCAGGGACCTGCTCGAGGCCGCGTCCCTGGACGGTGCAGGACGACTGAGGACCCTGCTGGGTATCACCCTTCCGCTGCTCGGGCCCACCACCTTCTTCCTCTCGGTGACAACGCTGCTCAGCTCCCTTCAGTCCTTTGACATCATCCAGGCGATGACCAGGGGCGGCCCGCTGGAAGGCACCACCACCATGATGTACCAGATCTACCAGCAGGGGTTCGTGGCCGGAACCGCCGGATACTCATCCGCCATCGCCACGATCCTGTTCCTGGTGCTCCTGGCCATCACCCTCCTGCAGCTGAAATTCGTTGAACGGAAGGTGCACTACTCGTGAGCACCGTACTGACCCCCGCCCCGCCTGCCAGCGCCCAGCCGGGCCCCGGCACACGGCGGAAGATCTCCGCGGGCGGCTACACAGCCATGGCCGCCGCAGTGGCCGTGATGATCCTGCCGCTGGTCTGGATGATGCTGGCCAGCTTCAAGGAACCGGATGAGATCTATACGGTTCCGATCCAGTGGCTGCCTGCCGGCTTGGACCTGTCCAACTACGCAGCTGCCCTGGAACGTGTGCCCTTCGGCTCCTTCTTTGCCAATTCACTGCTCGTGACGGTCATTGGAGCCGGCCTGAAGATCTTCCTGGGCTTGACCACCGCGTATGCGCTGGTGTTCGTGGACGTGCCGTTCAAGAAGGTGTTCTTCGCCGTCGTGATTTTCGCCCTGCTTATTCCGCAGCAGATCGTGATCATTCCGAACTACACACTGGTGGCCGAACTCGGCTGGCTGAACACCTACCAGGGCATCATCCTGCCCGGACTGGCCAGTGCCTTCGGCACCTTCCTGTTCCGCCAGCACTTCCTGTCACTGCCGCCCTCGGTCCTGGAAGCTGCAGTGCTCGACGGCGCCGGCCACTTCCGCAGGCTGTTCCAGTTTGTGGTTCCCATGTCCGCGCCGACGATCGCCGCCGTCGCTCTGGTCTCAGTGGTCAACGAATGGAACGAATACCTCTGGCCCCTGCTGGTGGTGGACCGCGCCGAGATGATGACGCTGCCGGTGGGGCTCACCCTCCTGCAGAACAACGACGGCGTCACCAACTGGGGCGTGCTGATGGCCGGAACGGTACTGGTCACCGTGCCCGTCCTGGCCCTGTTCTTTGTCCTCCAGCGCCGGATCGTCTCCGGTCTGACTGCAGGCGCCGTAACCGGCTGATCCCGTCCCACCCACCCCCACCAACACCC
>NZ_JAXIOM010000065.1:0-21682 GCF_049311025.1 Arthrobacter sp. 3Tela_A | reverse complement strand
CGGCCGCCTGCAGCGCCGCGACGACGGCGCGGTGACGCTGAACGCCCAGGAACTGACGGTCCCCGACCTCAGTGAAGGACACTCCGGGCCGGTGGTGATTTCGATGGCCACGTACAAGGCCACCGAAACCGTAGTGACCCAGCTGGGAGACGTGCTGCGGACCCACCCGGGAACCTCGGAAGTGCAGATCCGGCTCAACGGAAACCGCACGGTGGAAGTCATGAAACTGGGCGTGGACCTTCGGGTGAACCCCACGCCGTCGCTCTTCGGCGACTTGAAGGTGCTGCTGGGGCCTGCATGCCTTGATGCCTAGGTAGAATGGGGCTGTGACTTCCTCCGCTCCTGAACGAACTCCTCAGCCCTTTGAGTCCCTGCGTACCCTCGACCTGCGCGGCGGTACGCATACCCCTGCACAGCTGAAGGCCGTGATGCCGCGCGCCGAGACCACCACCGACGTGGCCTCGGACGCCGTCGCGGCGATCATTGCCGACGTCCGCTCCCGCGGATTCGCGGCACTGGCAGAACTGGCGGAGAAGTTCGACGGCGTCCGGCAGGACCATCCGCTGGTTCCCCGGGAGGCCCTCGTCGAGGCGCTGGAGAACCTGGACCCGGCAGTACGTGCCGGACTGGAAGAATCCATCCGCCGTGCCCGGCTGTTTGCCGAGGCGCAGCGTCCGGCGGACGTCGAGGTGGACATCGCCGACGGCGCGAAGGTCACTCACCGCTGGGTTCCGGTAAACCGGGTGGGTCTCTATGTACCGGGCGGGCTGGCTGTCTACCCGTCCTCAGTCGTCATGAACGTGGTTCCGGCGCAGGCTGCCGGTGTCGCATCGCTGGCCCTGGCCTCGCCGCCGCAGAAGGAATTCGGCGGACTGCCGCACCCCACCATCCTGGCTGCAGCGGAACTGCTGGGCATCGAAGAGGTCTACGCAGTGGGCGGCGCCCAGGCAATCGCCGCCTTCGCCTATGGCATCCCCGCCGGCGAAACCGGCCCCGCACTGCCACCGGTGGACGTTGTCACCGGCCCCGGCAACGTGTTCGTGGCCACCGCCAAACGCCTGGTCAAGGGCGTCGTCGGGATCGACGCTGAAGCCGGCCCCACCGAGATCGCCGTCCTCGCCGATGCCACAGCCGAACCGAAGTTCGTCGCAGCAGACCTGATCAGCCAGGCTGAACACGACCCCAACGCGGCCTCCGTGCTGGTCACGGACTCACCTGAGCTAGCCGACGCGGTGCGGTCGGAACTCGACGTACAGGTTCCGGCTACCAAGCACACCGAACGGGTGCGCACGGCGCTTGCCGGACCGCAGTCCGCCGTCGTACTCGTGGACTCGCTGGACGCCGGAATTGCCGTCTGCAATGCCTACGGTGCCGAACACCTGGAAATCCAGACCGCCAACGCCGCAGCGGTGGCCCGCCGGATCACCAGCGCCGGCGCGATCTTCGTGGGCAGCTACAGCCCGGTCAGCCTGGGCGACTACTGCTCCGGTTCAAACCATGTGCTCCCCACAGCCGGAACGGCCGCGTTCTCTTCGGGACTGAACGTCACCACCTTTATGCGCGCCATCCAGGTGATCGACTACGGCCGGAATGCGCTGAACGAGGTCAGCGGGCACGTCGTCGCGCTCTCGCAGGCGGAGGACCTCCCGGCCCACGGTGACGCCGTCAGTATCCGGTTCGCCGGCTAGCGCTGCCACCAGCTCCGGCCCGGTTGTGACCCGGGCGGGGCCGAGACCTAGAATGAGGGCGCCAAGCCCGCCGCCCGCGTGTGAAAGGACCGAGGAATGTACTGTCCGTATTGCCGCAACGCCGATTCGCGGGTCGTGGACAGCCGCCTGGCTGACGACGGCTCAGCGATCCGCCGCCGCCGGCAGTGTCCCGAATGCGGACGCCGGTTCAGCACCGTGGAGACCACCAGCCTCAGCGTCATCAAGCGTTCCGGCGTGGCTGAGCCCTTCAGCCGCAGCAAGGTGATCAACGGGGCGCGCAAGGCCTGCCAGGGCCGCCCGGTCAGCGAGGATGACCTGGCGCTGCTGGCACAGGAGGTGGAGGAGACCATCCGTGCCTCCGGCGTCGCCGAGATCCAGGCCCACGAAGTGGGCCTGGCCATCCTGCAGCCGCTGCAGAAACTGGACCAGGTGGCGTACCTCCGTTTTGCCAGCGTCTACCAGTCCTTCGATTCACTGGAAGACTTCGAGACGGCAATTGCCGCACTGCGTGCGGAATCAGCGCGTGCCGGCGGTGTTCCCGCGGGTGCGCAGCGTCCGCTGACCGCCCAGTAGCCGCCCCCATCGAGATAGCAGAAAGTGCCCGTTAGAACGCTCTAACGGGCACTTTCTGCGATCTCGATGAGGTTGAGGCTACTTGACGTAGTTGAAGTGCAGGGCGGCCTGGAGGGCGGCGCCGACGATTCCCGCGTTGTTCTTCAGGTTTGCCGTGACCATGGGGGTGCGCAGGTCCAGCAGGGGCAGGAAGTCCTCGCTGCGCTTGGAGATGCCGCCGCCAATAACGAACAGGTCGGGGGAGAAGAGGAACTCCACGTGGGAGAAGTACCGCTGCAGGCGCTTGGCATACTCTTCCCAGCTGATGTCATCGCGTTCGCGGGCTGAGGCGGAGGCCCGGGTTTCGGCGTCGACGCCGTCGATCTCCAGATGGCCCAGCTCCGCGTTGGGAACCAGCGAGCCGTTGTAAATGAGGGCCGATCCGATGCCGGTACCCAGAGTGATGACAAGCACGGTGCCGTCCACACCGCGGCCGGCACCGTAGCGCGCTTCGGCCAGGCCGGCGGCGTCGGCGTCGTTCATGACCTGCACTTCACGGTTCAGCGCGTTGGTCAGCAGCGCGTCGACGTCTGTATCCACCCAGCTCTTGTCCACGTTCGCCGCGGAGCGTGCCACGCCGTGCTGGATGATCGCCGGAAATGTCACGCCGACGGGAACATCGGTACCCGGGCCCTCGGGACGGGAGGAGAGCTCGGCGACAATCTGGCCAACGACGCCGGCGACTGCCTGGGGGGTGGCAGGCTTCGGCGTCGGAATCCGGAAGCGGTCGCCGATGAGCTTGCCCTTGGCGAGGTCAACGATGCCGCCCTTGATTCCCGTACCGCCGATGTCGATGCCAATGACGGCGTCGTGCTTGTTCTTCTGCTTCTTGGCCATGGTTCTCCAGTGCTAGGCGGTGCCCTAGGGCAGGGTCAGGATTTCGGCGCCGTCATCGGTGACGAGCAGGGTGTGTTCAAACTGGGCGGTGCGCTTGCGGTCCTTTGTGACCACGGTCCAGTTGTCCTCCCACATGTCCCACTCAATGGTCCCGAGAGTGAGCATAGGCTCAATGGTAAACACCATTCCGGTTTCGATGAGGCGGCTGTAGGCCGGTGCGGCGTCGTAATGCGGAATTATCAGGCCGGTATGGAAGGCCTCGCCGACGCCGTGTCCCGTGAAGTCCCGCACCACACCGTAGCCGAACCGCTTGGCATATGACTCAATGGCGCGGCCTATTACGTTAATCTCGCGTCCGGGCATCACGGCCTTGATGGCGCGGCGGAGTGACTCTGCGGTGCGTTCGACGAGCAGCCGGGACTCGTCGTCCACGTTCCCGGCCAGGAAGGTGTAGTTGGTGTCTCCGTGCACGCCGTTGATGTAGGCGGTGATGTCCACGTTGACGATGTCCCCGTCCTGGATCACGGTTGTGTCAGGAATGCCGTGGCAGATGACCTCATTGATGGAGGTGCAGATGGACTTCGGGAAGTGCCGGTAGCCCAGCGTGGACGGGTAGGCGTTGTGGTCGAGCAGGAACTCATGGGCAACCCGGTCCAGCTCATCGGTGGTGACACCGGGTTCAATGTGCCGGCCCACCTCGACGATCGCCTGTGCGGCGATCCGGCTGGCAATGCGGATCTTCTCGATGGTCTCCGCTGACTTGACCTCTGAGCCGGTGAATTTTGCGGGGGCATCCTTATCCACGTATTCGGGGCGCGCAATCGACGCCGGCACCGGCCGGCGGGGAGAAAGCGTTCCCGGCTGCAGGCGGCCAAGGGGTGCGGTGGCAATATTCTGGGGCATAGTATCGATCTTATCGCCAGCGTTCCGTGCTGCTGCATGGCCGCTCGAATGTGCACCCCCGGCAAGCCCAACAGGGTGTCCGGGCCGAGATGGAGGAGGGCCCATGGCCGAGTACTGGTTCAATGTTCAGACCCACGAAGTAGAGGTGGGCCCGCAGTCGGACTGGACGAAGCTGCTGGGGCCGTACCAGACACGGGAAGAAGCCGCGGCCGCCCTGCAGAAGGTCCAAGCCCGCAACGAAGCGTGGGACAAGGACGAAGACTGACGTCCTGCCGGCGGGCGGCCGGAAAGCCGGAATCCGCCCGGCCGGCAGACCAGGCCTAGAAGCTGTGCTCCGGGCCCGGGAATGTTCCGCTGCGGACCTCGTCCGCGTACTCGCGCGCCGCGTCCGAGAGAACTGAGCGGACGTCGGCAAAGGCCTTGACGAACTTCGGTGCCTTGCCGCCGCGCATGCCGGCCATGTCCTGCCACACGAGCACCTGTCCGGTGGTTGCGTTGCCTGCACCGATACCGATCGTGGGCACGCGGACCGCAGCATCCACTGCTGCCGCCACGTCGGCGGGGACCATCTCCATCAGCACGCAGAACGCGCCCGCTTCAGCCAGCGCGACGGCGTCATCGATCACGGCCTGAGCGGCACCGCCGCGGCCCTGCACCTTGTAGCCGCCCAGGGCATGCTCGCTCTGCGGGGTGAAGCCCACGTGGGCCATCACCGGAATGCCCGCGGCCGTCATGGCACGGACGTGCTGCGCGTAGTGGGCGCCGCCTTCCATCTTCACGGCCTGGACGCCGGCTTCCTTCATCAGGCGCACGGACGACTCAATGGCCTGCGCGGGGGAGACCTCGTAGGAACCGAACGGCAGGTCACAGACGATCAGCGCACGCTTGGCGCCGGCCGAGACGGACTTGGCGAACACGATCATCTCATCCAGCGTGATGGGCAGGGTGGTTTCATGGCCCATCACGTTGTTGGCCGCCGAATCGCCAATCAGCAGGGTTTCAATACCGGCCTCGTCGAAGATCTGGGCCGTGTACTGGTCGTAGGCAGTAAGCATGGCGAACTTTCCGCCGGTGTCCTTGAGCTGCTGCAGGTAGGAGGTTCGAACCCGCCGGGGCGGCACCGGTGCCGCGCTCTGTTCGGTGCCGTACGGTTTGGGCTGTTCAGCGCTGGTCATCCTTTGAGACTACTAAACCTTGGCCCGGGCCGTGCCGCGGCCGGGGAATATGTCCTGCGCGTAATGTCCGAAGCCACGCGTCGTCCAGAGCCGAAAAAGCCACCCGGGCTGGGTAGAGTAAATGCAGGCCGAATCCGGAAACCGCCAAGCGAAGTACAGCGAAAGAGGTTAAGCATGAACCGCCAGCAGGAGTTCGTTCTGCGAACGATCGAAGAACGTGACGTGCGGTTCGTGCGGCTGTGGTTTACCGACGTTGTCGGATCCATGAAATCCGTGGCCCTGGCCCCGGCAGAAGTTGAAGGTGCCTTCGAGGAAGGCCTCGGCTTCGACGGCTCCTCGATCGAGGGCCTGGCCCGCATCTTCGAGTCGGACATGCTGGCCCAGCCGGATCCCTCCACCTTCCAGATCCTGCCCTGGCGCGGTGACGAGGAACAGACTTCCCGGATGTTCTGCGACATCCTCACCCCGGACGGCCAGCCCTCCGCGGCAGACCCCCGCTACGTGCTCAAGCGCCAGCTCGCCAAGGCCGCGGACATGGGTTTCACCTGCTACACGCATCCGGAAATCGAGTTCTACCTGCTGAAGTCGGACCAGCCCGGACCCGACGGCGAACCGGTACCGGTGGACCGTGCAGGCTACTTCGACCATGTCCCCGGCGGCGTCGCCCAGGACTTCCGCCGTACCGCGGTTTCAATGCTGGAAGCCGTGGGCATCTCCGTGGAGTTCAGCCACCACGAGGCCGGTCCCGGTCAGAACGAGATCGATCTGCGCTATGCGGATGCGCTGCAGACGGCGGACAACATCATGACGTTCCGGACGGTGGTCAAGGAAGTCGCCCTGATGACCAACTGCTACGCCACCTTTATGCCCAAGCCGTTCTCCGACCACCCGGGTTCGGGCATGCACACGCACTTCTCCCTGTTCGAGGGCGATTCCAACGCGTTTTTCGAAGCCGGTGCCGAATTCCAGCTTTCCACCACGGCACGCCAGTTCATGGCCGGCATCCTGCGGCACGCACCTGAATTCACCGCCGTCACCAACCAGTTCGTGAACTCCTACAAGCGCCTCTGGGGCGGGGGAGAAGCACCGAGCTACCTGTCCTGGGGCCACAACAACCGCTCTGCCCTGCTGCGGGTGCCGCTGTACAAGCCGGGCAAGGGCCAGTCCGCACGGATCGAATACCGCGGCATTGACTCCGCGGCCAATCCGTACCTGTCCTACGCGGTGCTCCTTGGAGCCGGTCTGAAGGGTATCGAGGAAGGTTACGAGCTGCCCCCGGGCGCCGAGGACGACATCGAGTCGCTTAGCGCCGCCGAGCGCCGCGCCATGGGACACGCGCCCCTGCCCTCAAGCCTGCACGACGCCATCCGCGTCATGGAGGACTCTGAGCTGGTCGCGGAGATCCTGGGTGAGCAGGTGTTCGAGAATTTCCTGCGCAACAAGCAGGCCGACTGGAACGAATACCGCCAGCAGGTGACGGCCTTCGAGCTGAAGAAGAACCTGAGCATCCTCTAACGGAAGCGGACCGCCGATGAGCCTGACCAGACGCCTGATCGCCGCCGGTTTTACGGACCTGGAGAAAAGCGAACGGTTCCTGGCCGCCCCGGAACTGGACGGGATCGACCAGGAACGGCTCTTCGCCGGGTTCGTCCGCGCAGCGAACCCGGACATGGCGCTGCAGTCCCTGGTCCGGCTGCTCTCCCGTATTCCCCAACTGGGGGAACTCGTGGCGGGGGAGCAGGATGAGTCCGAAGCCCTCTTCCGGGTCCTTGGAGCGTCAGAAGCACTGGCCGAGTTTGTCATGCGGCATCCGGAGAACGCAGAGCTGTTCAACACCGGGCTGCGTGCCGAGCCCGGGCAGGTGCCCGCCCGAACGCTCCGCGCGTCCCTGCTGGAGTCGGTGCAGGCCGGTTCCGGTCCCAATCCGGTGGCCCGCCTGACCGGCCCCGAAGCCTACGTGCAGCTGCGAACCCGCTACCGCCGGCACCTGCTTGACCTGGCGATCCGGGATCTCGGTGCCGCCTCCCCGGAAGACACCATGCCCGCCGTCGGCCGCGAACTGGCGGACCTGGCCGGCGCGGCGCTCGAGGCGGCGCTGGCAGTGTCCCGCGCGGAGCTGGCGGACGCCTTCGCAGCTGCCGACGTCGCTGCGGTGCGCCTGGCCGTGATCGGCATGGGCAAGTGCGGGGCGAGCGAACTCAACTACATTTCCGACGTCGACGTCATCTACGTGCTCGACGCGCCGGACCTGGATGAAACGCTGGCCGGCCGGATCGGCACTGCCATGGCCGCGGGCATATCCCGGGTGATCAATGCCTCGGCGCCGGAACCGGGCCTGTGGGAAGTGGACGCGAACCTGCGCCCCGAAGGCAAGGACGGACCGCTGGTCCGGACCCTCGATTCGCACCTGCACTATTACCAGCGCTGGGCGCAGACCTGGGAATTCCAGGCACTGCTCAAGGCACGCGCCGTGGCCGGAGATCCTGAACTAGGCCGGCGCTATGAGGACGCCGTGGCACCGCTGATCTGGTCCAGCTCGGAGCGGGACGGGTTCGTGGAGTCCGTGCAGGCCATGCGCCGGCGGGTCACCGACCACATTCCCTCCCACGAGGAAACCCGGCAGATCAAGCTGGGCAAGGGCGGGCTGCGGGACGTGGAGTTCACGGTCCAGCTGCTGCAGCTGGTCCACGGCCGGATCGACGAATCGCTGCGGGTCCGCACCACCACGGCAGCCATCGCGGCGCTCAGCGAGGGCGGCTACATCGGCCGCGGCGACGCAGCTGACCTTGACGCGGCCTACCGGTACCTGCGTGTCCTGGAGCACCGGATCCAGATGGTGCACATGCGCCGGACCCACCTGATGCCCGAGTCCGAGCCCGCGCTGCGCGCCCTCTCCAAGTCCTCGGCGGGAGCCCTGGCCCTGGTCCGGCCCAGCGCCGAGCGGCTGCTGGAGAACTGGCAGCGGACCAAGCGGCTGGTGCGGCGGCTCCATGAAGCGATCTTCTACCGCCCGCTGCTGGCCACCGCGGCGAACCTCTCCGAAGCCGAAGTCCGGCTCAGCCCCGAGGCCGCCCAGGCCCGGCTGGCAGCCCTGGGCTACGCGGATCCGCGCGGCGCCATGAAGCACATCGAAGCACTGACCAGCGGTATCAGCCGCCGGGCGGCGCTGCAGCGCCAGCTGTTGCCGGTCCTGCTGGGCTGGCTGGGCGACGGCGTGGACCCGGACGCCGGCCTGCTGGGTTTCCGGCGCCTGAGTGAATCGCTCGGTGACAGCCACTGGTTCCTGGGCATGATCCGGGACTCCTCGGCCGCGGGGGAGCGGCTCTGCCAGATCCTTTCCTCCTCCCGGTTCATCAGTGAACTGCTGGAGGTTTCCCCGGAATCCACCGCCTGGCTGGGCACGGACAAGGACCTTCAGCCGTCCAGCTTCGATTCGCTCTGGCAGGAAATGCGGGCCAAGATGTCCCGGCACCCCCGGCCAGAGGAAGCCGTCCGCCTGATCCGCCTGATCCGGCGCCGGGAGATGCTGCGCATTGCGCTGGCCGACAGCGCAGGACTGCTCACGCAGGAGGACGTCGGCCGGGCGCTGTCTGACAACGACCGTGCTGCGGTCCTGGGGACCCTGCACGTGGCTGAGAACGAGGTCTACGCCGGCGAGGAGCAGCTCACGGACGTCCTGGTGGTGGCCATGGGACGCCAGGGCGGACGCGAGATCGGCTACGGGTCCGACGCCGATGTGCTGTACGTCCACCGCCCGCTGCCCGGCAGCGACGCCCAGTCGGCGCAGAGCCAGGCGGAAAAGATCGTGCAGCTGGTCTCCTCCCTGATCCAGCAGCCCTGCCGTCCGGCGGTCCAGGCGGAACGTGTCCTGGAGCTCGACGCCGCGCTGCGGCCGGAGGGCCGCCAGGGACCGCTGGTACGCAGCCTGGACTCCTACGCGGGGTACTACGAGCGCTGGTCGCTGGCCTGGGAGGCCCAGGCACTGCTGCGGGCGCGGCCCATGGCCGGTGACGACCGACTGGGGGAGGATTTCATGTCCCTGGTTGATCCCATCCGGTATCCCGAGCAGCTGGCCGAAACCGACGTGCGGGAGATCCGCCGGATCAAGGCCCGGGTGGAAGCCGAGCGGCTGCCGCGCGGCGCCGATCCCTCCCGGCAGCTGAAACTGGGCCGCGGAGGACTCAGCGACGTCGAGTGGCTGGTGCAGCTCCTTCAGCTGCAGCACGCACGCAAGTATCCGGCTCTGCGCACGACGGCCACGCTCCCGGCGCTGGATGCGCTTTCTGACGCAGGGTTCCTGCCGGAGGCGGATACCGCCATCCTGCGGGAGAGCTGGCTGCTGGCCAGCCGGATCCGTTGCGCAAATGTGATTCGGGGCGGGAGAAACCCGGATGTGCTGCCCTCCTCCCGCAGGGAACTGGAGGCTGTGGCCCGCTGGTGCGGTTACGCCGCAGGTCAGGGCGCAGTTCTGGAAGAAGACTATCTTCGGATCACCCGTCGGGCACGAGGAGTCTTCGAGCGCTGGTTCTACGGTTACGGGGTTGGCTGAGGCCGCTTCCGGTGCCCTGCGGTAATTTCGGTGCCCGCATTCCTAGTAGGCTCTTTGGTGGCGTTTGCTGCGCATCGCCGCGAACCATTAGCTAGGAGATGTTTACTTTGCACAGTGGCAAACGGGTGCCCAAGGGCCCCGCCTCACTCGCGGTTCCCCTCACCTCCCTGCTGGCAGCTGTAGCGCTGCTGCTGGGTATTCCCGCATCCGGGGCCTTCGCGGCCACCTCTCCGGCTGCCGGTGAGGCGGCCGGCAAGACTTACACCATCGGTACAGATACAACTTTTGCGCCCTTCGAGTTCCGCGAGAACGGCGAACTGGTCGGCATCGACATTGACCTGATGAACGCGATCGCCGAAGACCAGGGCTTCTCGGTGGAAATCCGTTCCCTCGGCTTCGACGCTGCCCTTCAGGCGCTGCAGTCCAACCAGGTGGACGGCGTGATCGCCGGTATGTCCATCACCGAAGAACGTCAGAAGGTCTTCGACTTCTCCGACCCGTACTTCGAGTCCGGCATCCAGATGGCCGTGGCAGAGAGCAACAACGAGATTTCCGGCTACGAGGACCTTGAGGGCAAGCGGGTGGCCGTCAAGACGGGCACCGAAGGCCAGGCGTTCGCCGAGTCCATCAAGGACCAGTACGGCTTCGACGTCATTGCCTTCGCCCAGTCCGCGCAGATGTACGACGACGTCAAGGCCGGCTCTTCCGTTGCCGTCTTTGATGATTACCCCGTCCTGGCGTACGGCATCAAGTCGGGCAACGGGCTGAAGACAGTCACCGATAAGGAGGTTGGTTCCTCCTACGGCTTCGCCGTCAACGCTGACACCAACCCCGAGCTGCTTGAGGCCTTCAATGCCGGTCTTGCGGACCTGCGCGAATCCGGCGAATACGACGAGATCCTGGACCGCTACCTGGACGCCGGTGCAGCCGACTCCAGCTTCTGGTCACTGGTTACCGACAACGCGCCCGCCTTCGCCAAGGGCCTTGGCCTGACGCTGCTGGCCACCGCGCTGTCCCTTTTCTTCGCCCTGATCCTGGGCGTGATCTTCGGCTTCTTCAAGGTCAGCTCCAAGATCGTGCTGCGCGGCATCGCCACCACCTATGTGTCGATTTTCCGCGGCACCCCGGTGCTGGTGCAGGCATTCTTCTTCTACTTCGGCCTTCCGCAGCTCATCGGCCAGCCGGTCGATGTGCTGACCGCCGGTGTCCTCACCCTGAGCCTGAACGCCGGTGCCTACATGACGGAGATCGTCCGCGGCGGCATCCAGTCCGTGGATCCGGGCCAGATGGAAGCGGCCCGCAGCCTGGGCCTTGGCTACGGCAAGACCATGCAGAAGATCATCATCCCGCAGGCCGTGAAGATCATGACCCCGTCCTTCATCAACCAGTTCGTGATCACCCTGAAGGACACGTCGCTGCTGGCCGTCATCGGCTTCGCCGAACTGACGTACCAGGCACAGCAGGTTTACGCAGTGAACTTCCGCACCGCAGAGGTGCTGATCATCGTCGCGGCCCTGTACTTCATCGTCAT
This sequence comes from Arthrobacter sp. 3Tela_A, assembly GCF_049311025.1. Taxonomy (NCBI): domain Bacteria; kingdom Bacillati; phylum Actinomycetota; class Actinomycetes; order Micrococcales; family Micrococcaceae; genus Arthrobacter; species Arthrobacter sp. 3Tela_A. The sequence continues at coordinate 10,366 of NZ_JAXIOM010000065.1, read as the reverse complement.
CACCCTGCTGACCAAGCTGGCGGACGTCCTGGATAAGAGGTTCAACAAGTGAGCAAGATCCAAACCATCGGCCTGCGCAAGTCCTACGGCCCGGTCGAGGTCCTGAAGGGACTGGACGTCGCCGTCGCCGAAGGCGAAGTGGTCTGCGTGATCGGGCCTTCCGGCTCCGGCAAGTCCACCTTCCTGCGCTGCCTGAACAAGCTCGAAGACATCACCGCGGGCAAGGTCGTCATTGACGGCTTTGACCTCACCGACCCGAAGGTGGACCTCAACAAGGTCCGCCAGCATATTGGCATGGTATTCCAGCACTTCAACCTCTTCCCGCACATGACCGTGCTGGAGAACATCATGCTGGCACCGGTGGAACTCAAAAAGGGTTCCAAGGCCGAGGTGCGTAAGAACGCCCTGGCGCTGCTGGACCGGGTGGGACTGGCCGACAAGGCCGATGCCCGCCCGGCGCAGCTCTCCGGCGGCCAGAAGCAGCGTGTAGCCATTGCCCGTGCCCTGGCGATGAAGCCGGACGTGATGCTCTTCGACGAGGCAACCTCCGCCCTTGACCCGGAAATGGTCGGCGAGGTCCTCCAGGTTATCCGCGACCTGGCCAAGGAAGGCATGACCATGGTTGTGGTCACCCACGAGATGGGCTTCGCCCGCGAAGTGGCTGACCGGGTTGTCTTTATGGCCGACGGCAACATCGTGGAGGAAAACTCCCCGGAGGAGCTTTTCGGGAACCCGCAGTCCCCGCGGCTGCAGGATTTCCTGGCGAAGGTCCTCTAGGCTCACGGCTGATAACGACGGCGGTGCGGGGCCCGGCTGGGGGCGGCACCGCCGTCGTGCGTTAAGCGGGTTGTGTACTAGCCCCCGCGCGCGGTGGTCCGAACATTCCCGAAAGGTTCCCAGAACCAGTCGAAGCTGTCCTGTGGACCTGACATAAACCGCTGGGTGAACAGCACTCCGATGTCCCCGTTCGGATATACCGCCGCGCTGGTTCCGGATCCACCTGCCCAGCCCCACATGCCGGGCTCGGACCACGGGGCACCCGGTTCGGTCTGCACCGCCGTCATGTAGCCCCAGCTCTCCTGGGAGCCGGCCATCTGGGCGAAACCGGTGCGCTGGCTGCCGACCAGCTGGTCCGCCGCCATTGAAGCGGCCAAGGTTTCGGGGAGCAGGACGCCGTCGGCCATCGCAGCGAGGAAGGCAAGATAATCCGGCACGGTCGAGACCAGGCCGCCGGCGAGGGATTCAAAGCGCGGCGGGATGCTGAACGCGTCCCGGTAGTCCTCCGCCTCGACAAGCTCGCCGTCCTCCAGCTGGTAGACGGCGGGGAACTCTTCTGAGCCGGTGGGGAAGCCGGTGCCGGTGAGGCCAAAAGGGCCGGTGATTCGTTCAGCAAGCAGGTCTGAAACCGGCTTGCCGGTAACTTTCCAGAGCAGGACCGAGAGCAGGTCGGCACCGGAGTGGTACATCCAGCGCTGTCCCGGCTGGGCCGCAAGGGGCAGTTCTGTAAGCCGGGCCAGGTACGTGTCCGGGTCCACGTCAGGGGGATTGGGTCCCCAGAGCAGCTCCCGTGTCGCCGCGGAGTAAGGGGTCTGCCCAAAGTCGATGCCAAACCCTGCGGTGAACGTGAGCAGGTGGCGCAGCGTCACCGGCCCGCGGATCGGAACCGTCACCGAAAGCGGTGCGTCAGGGGAAGCGAGTACACGCAGTCCGCCCAGGCCGGGGAGCCAGCGGGAGACGTCGTCGTCCAATGCCAGCCTTCCTTCCGCCACCAGATCCAGGGCCAGGGCACCGCCCACAAGCTTGCTCAGCGACGAGATGCGGAACGGGGTGTCCGGTGTGACCGGTGCTGATCCGGAAGTATCCAGGCTGCCAAAGGCCCGGACCTCGGTTTGCCCGGCAATCCGGACGCCGGCAACAAGACCGGGGCACCACCCCGACTCCACCTGTAAGGCGAGGCTGTCCCACAGCGGCTGCGTTGATCCGGGCATGCGTCCACCGTCCACCGGATTGTCCGGGACGTCAATGCCTCCCAGCCGATGGTCGGGAAAGTAAAAGGCCCGCACTGCTGCCGGGGCAGCGGTGCGGGCCTTGAAGCGGCGGCTGGGTCAGCCGCGGAAAATCCTAGACACCGTAGTAGAGCTCGAACTCGTACGGGTTCGGGCGCATTGCCAGGGGCAGGATCTCGTTCTCGCGCTTGTAGGCGATCCACGCCTCAATCATGTCCTGGGTGAACACGCCGCCTGCCTGCAGGAACTCGTTGTCGGCCTCCAGGGCATCCAGGGCTTCCTCGAGGGAGCCCGGTGCCTTCTGGATGTCCTTGGCCTCCTCGGCCGGGAGCTCGTAGAGGTCCTTGTCGATCGGGTCTGCCGGCTCGATACGGTTCTTGATTCCGTCCAGGCCTGCCATCAGCTGCGCAGCGAATGCCAGGTACGGGTTGGAGGAGGGGTCCGGAGCGCGGAACTCGATGCGCTTGGCCTTCGGGTTGGAACCGGTGATCGGGATGCGGATACCGGCGGAGCGGTTGCCCTGCGAGTAGACCATGTTGACCGGGGCTTCGAAGCCCTTAACCAGGCGGCGGTAGGAGTTCACCGTCGGGTTGGTGAAGGCCAGGACGGCGGAAGCGTGCTTCAGCAGGCCGCCGATGTACCAGCGGGCAACATCAGAGAGGCCGGCGTAGCCCTTCTCGTCGTAGAACAGCGGCTCGCCGCCGTTCCAGAGCGACTGGTGGCAGTGCATGCCCGAGCCGTTGTCGTTGAAGATCGGCTTCGGCATGAAGGTTGCGGACTTGCCCCAGGCATCGGCGACGTTCTTGACGATGTACTTGAACTTCATCAGGTCGTCAGCCGCGTGGGTCAGCGTCGTGAACTTGTAGTTGATCTCGGCCTGGCCGGCTCCGCCAACCTCGTGGTGGGAGCGCTCGACCTCGAGGCCGGCGTTGTCCAGCTCGACGCAGATAGCGTCGCGGAGGTCGGCCTGCTTGTCCACCGGAGCAACGGGGAAGTAGCCGCCCTTGAACGGGGTCTTGTTGCCCAGGTTGCCGCCTTCTTCTTCACGGCCGCTGTTCCAGGGTGCCTCGATCGAGTCGACCTTGTAGAAGCTGCCCTGCGGGGCGGATTCGTACTGCACGTTGTCGAAGATGAAGAACTCGGCTTCGGGTGCGAAGAACGCGGTGTCGGCGATGCCGGTGGAAGCCAGGTAGGCCTCGGCGCGCTCAGCCACGCCGCGGGGATCGCGGTGGTAGGGCTCGCCGGTGCGGGGGTTGACGATGGAGAAGTTCAGTGCGAGCGTCTTCTCGATGCGGAACGGGTCCAGGAACGCGGTGGTGACGTCGGGGATCAGCTGCATGTCGGATTCGGCGATTCCCTGGAAACCGCGGATGGAGGACCCGTCGAAGAGCTGGCCGTTGACGAAGAAGTCGGCGTCCACGGACTTGGCCGGCACATTGAAGTGCTGCTGCACGCCGGGAAGGTCGGTGAACCGGATGTCGACGAACTTCACATCTTCGTCAGCGATGAACTTGAGGACCTCGTCCGCATTCTTGAACATCGTGTCTATGCTCCTTATACATGTTTGGTTGGAAGGCCTCGGGCGGTGGCCTGTCCGTGCGCCAGCTGGGAATTCCCGCAGGATCCGGCAACTGAAAATAGTCTAGGAGCACCCCATTACCCGCCCGTGTCACCAATGTTTCGGCAACGTTACGTGCATCATGCTCCTGTGACCACCCTAGCCTGTGCGCGCTGTGACAGGCATAATTGGCCGCTTCACAGTCCGACCGCGGGGCTGCTGCAACCCGGTAGTCTTAAACGGTGGTTGACAGAAGAAGCTTAGGTTCATGGCTCGAAGGCCCCCCGTCAGATGAAAGCAACTGGCCGGGCCGCCGGCTGGGAAGGCCCCGCACCGGTCCCGGCTCCATTGCCCGGGTTGGCCCGCGGCTGGGTGCCCTGGTTATCGACTGGGCTGTGGCATCCCTCATCGCCTATGCCTTCTTCGGCGGCACCGGCAACTCGATCCTGCTGGTGTTCGCAGCAGAGCAGATCCTGCTCGTTGGCCTGCTGGGCTACAGTATCGGCCACCGTGTCTTCAGCCTGCAGGTCCAGAAACTGGACGGCGGGGCAGCCGGCCCCCTTGCCGGCGTCGTGCGCACCGTCCTGCTGTGCCTGGTCATCCCGGCCCTGATATTCGACGCCGACCAGCGCGGCCTGCACGACCGTGCCATGAAGACCGTCCTTGTGAAAGTCAAGCACGGACGCTGATCCTCCTGTAAACGAAAGAACGCCCCCGGCATGATCTGCCGGGGGCGTTCTGTTTGGCTTCGTTTAGCGGCCGCGTGCGGCCTTGCGGTCCGGGCGGGCCTTGTACGGGTCGATTCCCTTGGGGATCGGCAGGCGCTGGCCGATGGCGGAGAGTCGCTTGTTCACGGCCTGGACTTCCTGCTTCGTCAGGGACTTCTTGAGCTTCTTGACCTTCTTGGCCACCTGCTGCAGGGGAACCTGGCCCTCGCCGCGGCCGGTCTGGATCACGTGGACCGGAACATTGGGGACAATGCGGTTCATCTTGCGCCGTTCGCCGTCCACCAGGGCCTTCACACGGTTCGAAGGTCCTTCAGTCACCAGGACGATGCCGGGACGGCCGATCGCGCGGAACACGGCATCCTGGGTGCGGGGGCTCACGGCCACCGGCTGTTCCTCGAGGATCCAGCCGCGGCGCAGGACGGAGAGCGCAGCGCCGGAGGCCCCAGGCTGCCCTTCGATCTGGGCAAAGGCGGCACGCTCGGCGCGGCGGGAGAGGATGAACATGGCCGCCAGCAGACCGAGCGGGATCGCGATGATGAGCATCGTGACCCAGTTGTCGATCAGGAACCCAATGATCAGGCCGATGGCAATGATGCCGACGAAGGCACCAACCATCCGCCAGATAACGCTGGGGTCGTTGCGCCGGGTCATCTTAAAGACATCGGCGATCTGTTTCATGCGGCCGGGCTGCTTGTTCTTCTTTTCCGCCTTCGGCTTGCGGGAGAAGAGGCCGCGGCGGGCGCCCTTGGATGCGTCGGAATCAGTGCTGTTGGCCATAATGCGTCAATTCTACGTGATGACGGCCCGGCGCTTTCTCCCCGTGACACAGGGAGGCGCCGGGCCGTTGGAGTCTGGGGGAAAGTACTGCCTTACCGGCGGGCCAGCACGGCGGATGCCTCCTGTGCGGCGGTCCCGGAATCGGTGATGTGTGCCAGATTGGGCGGCAGGACACGTCCCTTTTTGCGCATGGCGCCGGCCCACAGCCGTCCGGCCCGGTACGAGGAGCGCACCAGCGGTCCGCTCATCACACCGAGGAAACCGAGCTCTTCGGCTTCGGCGCTGAGCTCGACAAACTCCTCCGGCTTCACCCAGCGGTCCACGGGAAGATGCCGCTCACTGGGGCGCAGGTACTGGGTGATGGTCAGCAGGTCACAGCCGGCCTCGCGCAGGTCGCGCAGCGCACCGGAGATTTCCTCCCGGGTTTCACCCATACCGAGGATGAGGTTGGATTTGGTCACCATGCCCAGCGCCTGGCCCTGCGTGATCACGTCGAGGGACCGCTCATAGCGGAACGCCGGGCGGATCCGCTTGAACAGCCGGGGCACCGTCTCCACGTTGTGGGCGAACACTTCGGGAGCCGCGTCGCAGATGGCCTGGATGTGTTCGGGCTTGCCGGAGAAGTCCGGGATCAGGATTTCGACGCCGGTGCCCGGGTTCAGGGCGTGGATCTGTCGGATGGTCTCGGCATAGAGCCAGGTTCCCTCGTCCGCCAGGTCATCGCGGGCGACGCCGGTTACTGTGGCGTAGCGCAGGTTCATGGACTGGACGGACCGGGCAACCTTGAGCGGCTCCATGCGGTCGAGCGGTGACGGCTTACCCGTATCGATCTGGCAGAAGTCGCAGCGCCGCGTACATTCCGAGCCGCCGATGAGGAACGTGGCTTCCTTGTCTTCCCAGCATTCGAAGATGTTCGGGCAGCCTGCCTCTTCACAGACCGTGTGGAGGCCCTCCTTCTTGACCTGTCCCTTCAGCTGGACGTACTCCGGGCCGATGTTGACCTTGGCCTTGATCCAGTCGGGCTTGCGTTCCACCGGAACGGCGACGTTTCGCTGCTCGATGCGCAGCAGGCGGCGGCCTTCGGGGGCAAGTGTCACGTCATAGCTCCTTGCGGTTTTTCGGTTGTGCCGGTGCCCGCAGGTACGGACCCGGATGTTCCGGGGCGGTTCAGCAGGCTTCCCAGGGTGCGCTGCAGTTCCTCTTCCACCCGCTGCACAACGGCAGCAGGTGTCACCGGGGTGCCCGTTTCCTGACTCAGGGAGGTGGTGCCGGCATCAGTGATGCCGCAGGCAATGATCTGCGCGTACGGCGCCAGGTCATTGCTGCAGTTAAGGGAGAAGCCGTGCATGGTGACTCCGTGGTCCACGCGGATTCCGACGGCGGCAATCTTGCGGTCCTGCCCGCCGTCTCCGCCGGTGATCCAGACACCGGACCTGCCTTCCACCCGCCGCCCCGTCACACCGTAGTCAGCCAGTACAGCCATGATGGCGTCTTCCAGCGCCGCCACGTAGTCGACCACGAGCACGGGATCAGGCAGCCGGAAGATCGGGTAGCCCACCAGCTGGCCCGGGCCGTGCCAGGTGAGCTTGCCGCCGCGGTCCACGTTGACCACTTCCGTGCCGTCGAAGGGGCGCTCGTGCGGTTCGGTGCGGCGGCCCGCCGTGTAGACCGGGGTGTGCTCCAGCAGGAAGACCGTGTTTCCGCAGCTGCCTTCAAGCACATCGCGGTGAGTCTTGCGCTGGAGCTCCCAGCCCGCCCTGTAGTCGAGGTACTCCGGGGCAAGGCCAACGCGCAGAAACTGCAGATCCATAGGGGCTACCCTAGCGGTGAATGGGACGGAATGCGGATGTGTTTCCCGTCACGTTTTCTTCCTGCTGTGGATAACTTCTGCAGAGATGCGCCAGACGGGCTAGAACTGTCGGCATGCAGACGAACCCAGCTCCGGATACGCCCGCTGCGGGGTACGCCGGGCCGCCGGCCCCGCCGGTGCTCCCGGAAGCACAGTGGCGGGTGGGCCGCTGCCTCGGAACCGGCAGCAGTTCATCCGTGTGGCTGGTGGAGCAGCACGGCGGCGGCAGGCGCTACGCGTTGAAGATGCCGCTCGGACGGGACACCCCGGCAGCGGACTTTGAGCTGCGCCGCGAGCTGGCCATCCTCTCCAGATACCGCCACGAGAACCTGCTCGGCGTGGAAGGAGTCCTCTCTACGGCCTCCGGTCCCGGGCTGCTGCTCGAGTACGCGCCGGGAGACAGCCTGGCGCGCCTCATGGCCGCCCGCGGAACGCTGGGTGCAGGCGAGGCGGTCACCGTGCTGGTTGCCGTGGGAAGGGCGCTGGCCTGCCTGCATGAAGAGGGAGCCGTACACGGGGACGTTGCCCCGGGCAACGTCCTGTTCACGGCCAACGGGAAACCGCTGCTGGCGGACTTCGGAACCGGAAAACTGCTCGCAGAGCCCAGCAGCGGAGAAACCGGAACTCCCGGTTTTATGGCCCCTGACCGTACTGCTGCGGCGGCTGCGGGAGCAGGGCAGGCAGCCGACGTCTACGCGCTGGGCGCTCTCGGCTGGTTCATGCTGACCGGACGGCCCCTGGTGCCGGGCCTGCGACCTCCGCTCAGCGTGCTGCTCCCTCAGCTTCCGGCGGTGCTGCGGGACCTGCTGGACTCCGCACTGGAGGAAGATCCTGCCCTTCGGCCGCTGGCGGGGGACTTCGCCCGCCGTGTGCTTCGGGCCTGCCCCGCAGAACCCGTGGATCTGCTGCCCGCGGTCCATCCGTCGGTCCGCCCGGAGCTGCGCACCCGACGGGCACACGGGGACACAAAGCGTGCGCGGCGACGGCGGTTGCCGGGATGGCGGAGCCGGTCAAGACATCCATGGGATGATGCCCGCCGGCGGACCCTGGCGGTCAGGGGGCCGTTCCCGGCAAGGAGGGCCTGGCTGGTTGCTGCCACCCTGCTGGTCGGCACGACCGCGGGGCTTGCAGCGGTGGCGCTGGCGGCACCCCAGCTCCTGAGGCAGGATACTGCCCGTGTTATTCCTGCCGCAGGAGGCTCACAGGATCAGGCAGCGGACGGCGGGCGATCGGAAGAGAACACCGGGGCAGAGGAAACTGCCGAAGTCCCGGCGGCTTCAGCGGCCGAACCGTCAGCGCAGGAAACTGCAGCACTAACCGGTGACGATCCGGCGGCCGCAGCCCGGGTGCTCTCGGAGCTGCGTGCGCGGGCTTTCGAACGGGGCAGCGTGCAGCTGCTGGGCTGGGTCAATGCGCCGGGTTCCTCCGCCGAAACCGCAGACCTGGAACAGATCCGGGCGCTGGAGGAACGCGGGGAGAGACTGGACGGCCTGGACATTGAAGTGTTCCGGGCTGATACCGTCGCAGTCCCGTCCGGGGCGAAGGCACGGGTCGCTGTCTCGGCCGCACTCTCCGAATGGGAGCAGGTGCGCAGCGATGGATCGGCTGCTGCCGCACCGGGCGGCCCGGTGCGGCAGGAAGTCCTCCTGGAGCTGGAACGGACCGGACAGCAGTGGCGGATCACCGCCGTGCTGCCGGCGGCGGCAAGCCTTCAGGAGCGTACAGACGCCGAAAGATAGGATCGAAGGTATGAGTTCAACTCCGTACCTTCGCTACCCTGACCTGCACGGTGACCGCGTGACCTTTGTGGCCGAGGACGACGTGTGGGTTGCGCCGGTCTCCGGCGGCCGGGCCTGGCGTGTCTCCGCAATGCAGCTGCCGGTCCGCAACCCCCGCTTCTCCCCAGACGGTTCACGGATTGCCTGGAGCGTTACGCAGGGTGCCGCTCCTGAAGTCGTCACCGCTGATACCGACGGCGGTGACTTCCGCCGGCTCACGTTCTGGGGAAACCCCAACACCACGGTCCGCGGCTTCGCCCCCTCGGGCGCCGTGATCGCCACGAGCCCGTTCGAATTCGAGGACCTCCGGCTGCGCTGGGCCTATGAGGTTCCGCTGGACGGATCAGCGGCGTCCAGGCTGCCCTACGGCCCGCTGGATACCCTGGCCCACGGCCCCGCACTTGGCGACGAGCAGCCGCTGGTCATCGGATCGGTGCTCAGCCGGGAGCCCGCCCGCTGGAAGCGTTACCGCGGCGGTACAGCCGGGAAACTATGGATCGACGCCGACGGCAACGGCGAGTTTGTCCGGCTGGTCCCGGAGCTGGATGGCAACCTGGCCTACCCCATGTGGATCGAGGGCCGGATCGCCTTCTTCTCCGACCATGAGGGCTACGGCAATATCTACTCCGTGACCCCGTCCGGCACCGACCTGCGCCGGCACACCGACTTCCAGGACTTCTACGTCCGCCATCCGTCCTCGGACGGCACCCGGATCATTTTCGAATCCGCCGGTTCCCTCTGGCTTCTGCCCAGCCTGGATGCCGAGCCGGAACGCCTGGACATTACGCTGGGTTCCGCCGGAACGAGCCGCCGGCCGCGTCCGCTGAACGCTGCCCAGCACCTTCGGACTGCCGTTCCGGACACCAACGGGTCCTCCAGTGTGGTGGAGACCCACGGCACCCTGCACTGGCTGACCCACAAAGACGGCCCGTCCCGCGTCATCGAAGCGACTCCCGGTGTGCGCGCCAGACTGGGACGGCCGCTGCCCGGCGGCCGTGCCGTGTTCGTAGCCGACCCGGACAACGAAGAGGCCCTGTTCATCAAGGACGTCTTCGCCTCCCTGCCTGCGGCCGGAGATCCACGTCCGGCTTCCGTACCGGCGCCCGCTCCGGCCCAGGCACAGGCCCGGAACGGCCAGGCGGAAACGGAACTGCCCCGTCCGGTCTCGGCCCTGGGCCGCCCGGCAGCCGGCAGCACCGCTGTGCCTGCCGCCGCTGTCCACGCACCGGCTCCGGCCGGCGGAGATGAAGGCCCGGAAGATTCCCAGGCCACGTCCGACGCGGTGCTCGCCTCGCAGGAGAAAGCAGCGGAGACCGGCCTGGTTCGAGTTCCGTTCCCGGCACCAACCCGCACATCCCAGCTGGTCCCCAGCCCGGACGGAAAGCTGGTCGCCGTTGCCACCGAATTCGGCAAGGTTTATCTGCTCGACGTCGAATCCGCCGAACTGCTCGAGGTCGCTGACAGCGGGCACGGGGCAGTCGAGGACCTGGCCTTCAGCCCTGATTCCCGGTGGCTGGCCTGGGCCGAACCCGTTACCGTCCACGGCACGCGCAGCAGGATCCGGCTCCGGGAAACCGCGGCAGGCGAAGCGTCTGTGACGGGCGGGACAGACGGCCGGGTGCCCGCCCACAGTCCCGCCGTCACCCCCGGCGGAAAGTTGCAGGCGTTGC
>NZ_JAXIOM010000064.1:0-21913 GCF_049311025.1 Arthrobacter sp. 3Tela_A | reverse complement strand
CTTTTCAGGGGTCCGGCGCCGTCGTTTGTATTCCGGCCGGTTCTAGGCGGTGAGCCGGCCCGAGAGGGTAAACAGCACCGACTCGGAGACTTCCTGCAGGGAGCGTTCGGGAGAGAAGACCAGCCACTCAATGCCACCCACCAGGACGGCTCCGAAAATGGTGCCGGCCATCAGCTCTGCGTCCGTGCGCTCCGGACGGATTTCCCGGATGACTGCCACAAATTCGGCCAGTGCTTCCCGCCGGACCATCTGCAGAGGGGTCTGCCAGGACCGGTCGGTGCGGAAGATCTCAGCGGCAATAAGCTTGGCCAGCGGCTGGTTCCCGGAGATCACTTCGAGCATCGCGGTAATCATGGCGCCCAGGGCACCGGCACCCGACTTGCCCTCCCGGGACTGGCGCAGGGTCTCCGCCAAAGCGCCAATCCCGTCCAGGAGCAGCTGCTCGAAGAGCTTGTCCTTGGACGAGAAGTTGTAATAGACACTGCCTTTGGCCACGCCGGCGCGCACCGCAACTTCTTCCATGGTGGTGCCGGTAATCCCGTTCAGTGACGCGAGCTCCAATGCGGCGTCCAGAATCGACCGCTTGGTGCCTGATACCCGTGGCATGCAATGAGTCCTTTGTTTCTCCGGTGGTTCCCTTTGATCTTAGAGGTGCAGTTCCGGGTGCAGCCGCTTGATGGTCCACATCCGCTGGCGGCCGGCGCTCAGCGAGCTCACCGCCACGCAGACAGCGGTGAGGATGCCCAGCACGGCGACGGCGGTCCACATCCGGGCGTCCACGCCGCCGGTAATCAGGGCACGGAGGCCGTTCACCACATAGGTTGCCGGCATAAACGGATGCAGCGCCTGGAAGAACCCCGGCGTGGTTTCCACTGGATAGGTGCCGCCGGAGGAACTCAGCTGCAGCATCAGCAGCACCAGCGAGACCACCCGGCCGGCAGCGGTTCCCAGCACTATGATCAGCATCTGCTGCAGAGCCAGGAACGCCACCGTGGTCAGGTACAGGAAGGCACCGGTGCCCAGCAGGTAGGCGGGATGGATATCCAGTCCCCAGACCAGCACCGCCATCATGATCAGCACCTGGCCCAGGCCGATTGCCAGGGCCGGGATGAGCCCGGTTGCTGCGGCCCGGAAACCGGAGATGCCCGCAGCCAGTGCCCGGGTGGGCAGCGCGCGGAGCAGCAGCCAGGTGATCAGCGCGCCCACGAAAGTGGCAAGCGCCAGGAAGAACGGTGCGAACCCTTCGCCGAAGCTGTCCGCCTGGGTGGCGAAACCGGCGTCGAGCTCCACCGGGTCCGCAGCGACGGCTGCCTTGGCCTCAAGCAGGGCCTCATCGTCCTGAGGTAGCGCGGTTCCGCCTTCTTCAAGTGCCTCGGCGAGGGTGTGGCTTCCGGCGGAGAGTTTCCCTGCTCCGTCGGACAGGGCAGTGCCGCCGTCGAGCAGCTCCCCGGCACCTGCCGCGAGGTCGGTGGTGCCGCCGCTGAGCGTGGCAGCCCCTGCGTTCAGTTCGGCAGCGCCGCGGGCTGCTGCCTGGGCACCGGCGTCCACCTGGGAAGCGCCTCCGGCCAGATTGGCGGCACCGGAGGAGAGGGCAGCTGCGCCATCCGCCGCGGACTGCGCTCCGGCAGACACCTGTGCGGCGCCGGCGGAGAGGTCGGAGCTTCCGGCGGTGAGCCGACCTGCGCCGTCGGCTGCCTGGCCAATGCCGGCCTGCAGTGTTTCCGTGCCGGAGGCTACCTGCCGTGCTCCTTCGGCCAGCGGCTTCAGCTGTGCCAGGAGCGGACTGTTCGGATCCTGGGCCGCGATCCCGGCCACCACCTGATCCAGCCCGGAGGAGACCTGCGCAGCCCCGGCATCCAGCTTTTCGGCCTGCGGAACAGCACCGCTGAGCTTGCCGGAGAGGACGGACAGATTCTCCTCCAGCGACTGGGCACCGGCTGCCACACCGGCTGCGCCCGTGGAAAGCTGTGCGGTTCCCTCGGAGAGTGACTGCGCGCCGGCTGCCAGGTCGCCGCTGCCTGCGGACAGGGCGGAGGTTCCGGCGGAAAGGTCGTTCAGTCCGGAGGCAAGGGAGCCCGCGCCTGCGGAAAGGCGGAAGGCACCGTCCTGCAGGGTGAGAGTGCCGTCGGCCAGGCTGCCCAGGCCGGCAGTCAGCTGTCCGGCACCGGATACGGCGGAATCGATGCCTGCGGTGAGCTCTCCGGCGCCGGCAGCTGCGTCCCGCAGGCCGGTTCCGGCGTCGTTCAGGCCCGCCAGGAGAGTGGAGGCCACCTGGTTGCCCAGCTGGGAGGAAACCGCGGCCTGGACCTGCGCCATTGCCTGCTTGCCCAGCACACCGGCCAGGAAGTTGTTGGAGTCGTTGTAATCGACCTTAAGCTTCGCTGCCACGGGGTGTTCGGTGCCGACGGAGACAGCACTGGCGGAGAAGTCTTCCGGAATGGTCAGGGAGAGGTAATACGTCCCGTCGGAGACGCCGTCGGCCGCATCGGCTGCATCCGTGGCGTGCCAGTCCAGGTCCGCGCCGTCCAGCAGTTTGCTCTCGAGCTCATTTCCGGCATTGAGGGGCTCGCCGTCCCGGACCGCCCCCTTGTCCTCGTTGACCAGGGCAACGGAGAGACCGTCCAGGTGCTTGTCCGGGGAGTCGAAGGCCCACAGGTACAGGGCCCCGTAAATCAGCGGAATGAACAGCATCACCACTACGGCGATCTTCGGGAGGGTTCCCCGCCGAAAACGGCTCAGTTCTGTGCCGGGGGAAAACATTGCAAACATCAGTGCGCCTCCTCGGCGGTTCGCACGGCGGAGGGCAGGGTTTCAGAACCGCTCCACGGGTGGGTTGGCAGGGACGCGGCTCCGACGACGACGGAGGTGCCGGCGGCGGCGAGGGCCGCCAGCCGTTCCTCAACCAGGGCACGCGCCTGGCTTCCGTGGACCTGTTCAATGTCGTCGACGAACAGGATGCGGGGGCGGGAGAGCATCGCCAGCGAGATGCGCAGCAGGAACTGCTCAGCCTCGCCCAGGTCCCAGATCACCGCACTGGCAGCAGGTACCTCGAGGCCGCCGAAGACGGGACTGCAGGCCCGGGCCAGCTGCCGGTCCGAGACCCTGGGAACAAAACGCCACCAGGGGGCAAGCCATGCCAGGCGTTCACGCAATGCCGCACCTGCCGTTACTCCCGGCTCCAGGTCATCAATTCCGCTGAACCCGGCAATGCCTGTTTGTTTCTGGACCTGGCGGGCATCCCGGGGGAGGGCGGAGCCCAGCACCTCGAGGCTGCCGCTTCCGGGCTTCATCCGGCCGGAAAGCGTGAGCAGCAGACTGGTCCGCCCGCTGCCGGAGGGGCCGCACATAACGGTGAGCGGATCAGTGACGGTGAAACTGAGCGGGCCGTAGACGCGGCCGCGGGCAGCGGTGAGGCTGAGCTCATCCGCAGAGATAACCGGTTGCACGAAGTGCCTTTCGGGAAATCGAGTTTTTGTACTGACCAGTCAGTCTAGCGTGCCGCCGGGCAGGATTCGGTAATCCGCCTGCGCCATGGGGAGAATGGGAATGCGCACCCGCACCGGGCATCCGGTCAGCCCAACCCAGTGAGGATCTGCATGGGACACAGCCACTCGCACGACGCCGGAACCCCCACCCGCGCGGCGCTCGCCGCCCGCCGGCGGGCCAACCGGCTGCTCACGATGATCCTTGTTCCCCTCGGACTGCTGGCCGTGGCAGGCATGATTGCCCTCTGGCCCAGCGGCCAGCCGGGGGAGATCACCATCGCGGACCCCTACGCCACTGCAGAGGGCGTCAGCATCGACACCGGTTCCGTCCAGCGGGTGGTGATCGACGACTGCCCGTCCTCGGCCACGCTCACCGAGGCCGGAGTGCAGGCTCCCCAATGCCAGGTGGCCCATGTGCTGCCGTCTGCCGGCGGCGCGGCCGTGGCGGTGGAAGTCCCGCCCGAAGTCGCCAAGACCAACGCCATCGAGGCCGGGGACAGCATCCGCTACCTCAACCTTGAGGGCGTGATGGTGGACAGCGGTGCGCCGCCGTACATCTTTATGGACTTCGTCCGCAGCGTTCCCATTGCGGCACTCGCCGTGCTGTACGCCGGCGTAGTGATCGCCGTCGCGCGCTGGCGCGGACTGCGCGCACTGATCGGACTCGGCGGCGCCTACGCCGTGCTCGCCGGATTCATCCTTCCCGGCCTGGTCGAGGGTAAACCGCCGCTGCTGCTGGGGCTGGTCGGATCGAGCGTAATCATGATCGGCGTCCTGTACTTCGCCCACGGCTTCTCCGCACGGACTTCGACGGCACTGCTGGGGACACTGTTTGGCCTGGGCATCACAGCGGGACTGGCAGCCTGGGCCACCGATGCGGCGCACCTAATCGGCGTCGACAATGAGAACGCCTACACGCTGATCAATGCCTCCGATGAGCTGTCCATCTCGGGCATCATCCTGTGCGGACTGATCATCTCCGGCCTCGGAGTGCTCAACGACGTGACCATTACCCAGTCCTCCGCCGTCTGGGAGATGTACGAACTGGCACCCGGCGCGTCCGCGAGGCGGCTGTTTGCCGGAGCCATGCGGGTGGGCCGGGACCACATTGCCTCCACCGTCTACACCATCGCCTTTGCCTACGCGGGTGCAGCGCTCCCGGTGCTGATTCTGGTCTCCCTGTATGACCGCACCCTGGTGGAGACCCTTACCAGCGGTGAACTGGCCGAGGAGGTTGTGCGCACCCTGGTCGGCTCGATCGGGCTGGTGCTGGCCATCCCGGTGACCACCGCCGTCGCCGTCCTGGTGGTCAAGGCCGTGGGCCTTACCCGTTCGCCGGACAGCGGGGACCCGTACAGCGGCGACCCGGACAGCGGGATCAGCGGCACGGCTGCTGACCTGCAGCCTGTGGCGGAACCGGCATGGCTTCCCGCTGACACTGCCGCGGGCGCGGCCGCCGTCGCAGGTTCGGGTGGGCCCGGAACCCGGCGCAGCGCCCGGGCACGCCGCGCCGCGTCCGGCGTGCCGGCGGAGGATCAGGCTCCGGACTAACGGGTTCCTCCCGTTGGGGACATTCCTGCCACTTCGGGACAATCCTGCTGCGGCGCCGCGGAGCATTGTCCCCAACCGGCAGGGATGTCCCGAAGTGCAGGGGAATGGGCGGGGCTGTGTGTCCCAACCGGCAGGGATGTCCCGAAGCGCAGGGGGATTGCCGCCAGCAGCAGCCGCTTCAGCACCGGGAAAAGCCCCCGGCACAGACACCCTCACCGAAAAACGCGCAGGATTTGCACCCGCTTGCGAGAATAGGAAGGTGAGCGTTGCAACCACTAAGACCAGGCTTGAACTGCCGCCGCTGCAGCTCGGCAAGCTGACCATTGACACGCCGGTGATCCTGGCACCCATGGCAGGTATTACCAACAAGGCGTTCCGCCGGCTGTGCCGTGAGTATGGCGGCGGACTCTACGTGACCGAAATGGTGACGTCCCGTGCCCTGGTGGAGCGCTCGCCGGAATCGCTGCGCATCATCCAGCACGACGACGACGAATCCATCCGCTCCGTCCAGCTCTACGGCGTTGACCCAGTCACCGTCGGCGCGGCCATCCGGATGCTCGTGGAGGAAGACCGGGCGGACCACATCGACCTGAACTTCGGCTGCCCGGTTCCCAAGGTCACCCGCAAGGGCGGCGGCTCGGCCCTGCCCTGGAAGCTGGACCTGTTCACCGCGATCGTCCAGACCGCCGTCCGGGAAGCCTCCAAGGGCGAAATCCCCCTGACCATCAAAATGCGCAAGGGCATCGACGAAGACCACCTGACGTTCCGCGAAGCCGGCAAGATTGCCCGCGACGCCGGTGTGGCAGCGGTGACGCTGCACGGCCGGACCGCCTCGCAGTTCTACTCCGGCAAGGCCGACTGGAACGCCATCGCCGAACTGCGCGAATCGCTTCCGGACGTGCCGGTGCTGGGCAACGGAGATATCTGGTCAGCAGAGGACGCCATTGCGATGGTGGAGCAGACCGGCGTTGACGGCGTCGTCATTGGCCGCGGCTGCCAGGGCCGGCCGTGGCTCTTCGCCGACCTGCAGGCAGCCTTCGAGGGCCGCGACGAACGGCACCGCCCCGGGCTGAAGGAAGTTGCAGACAGCGTCTACCGCCACGCGGAACTGCTGGTGGAGACCTTCGGCGACGAAGTTATTGCCCTGCGGGACATCCGCAAGCACATGGCCTGGTACTTCAAGGGCTACGTCGTAGGGGGAGAGCTGCGGGCTAAGCTGGCGACTGTGCCCTCCCTTGAGGTGCTCCGCGGGCTCCTGGCGGAACTCGATCCCACTGCGCCCTACCCGGGTGCAGACGCCGAAGGGCCGCGAGGCCGTGCCGGCACACCCAAGAAGACAGCCCTGCCCGAAGGCTGGCTGGACGGACGGGAACTGAACCCCGCCCAGAAAGCCATCATTGCGGCAGCCGAACTCGATGTATCAGGTGGCTAAGAACATATGACCCTTCCGCAGGTTTTCCGTACCGCCGGCTACACCGACGTCGATCAGGCGCGCTGGGTAACCGAACCGGCCAAGAGCACGCACCGGACCCAGTTCGGCCGCGACCGCGCCCGGGTACTGCATTCCTCGGCCCTGCGGCGGCTCGGCGCCAAGACGCAGGTAGTGGCCCCGGACACCGACGACTTTGTCCGCACCCGGCTCACCCACAGCCTGGAAGTGGCGCAGGTGGGACGCGAACTGGGCAATGCGCTTGGCTGCGATCCCGACGTCGTCGACGCCGCCTGCCTCTCCCACGACCTGGGACATCCGCCCTTCGGACACAATGGCGAAACCGCACTGAATGACATCGCCCACGCGATCGGCGGGTTTGAGGGCAACGCGCAGACCCTGCGGCTGCTCACCCGGCTGGAGCCCAAGATCATCGCCCCGGACGGCTCACCGGCCGGCCTGAACCTGACCCGTGCCAGCCTGGACGCGTCCTGCAAGTACCCGTGGTCCGCCGTCGACGCCCCGCTGGTCAATGGACACCGCACCACCAAGTTCGGTGTGTACGAGGATGACCTTCCGGTGTTCACCTGGCTGCGCGACGGTGCGCCGGCGGGCCGGTCCTGCGTGGAAGCGCAGGTCATGGACCTGGCCGATGATATTTCCTACTCGGTACACGATGTTGAAGACGCAATCGTCGCCGGGCACGTGCAGCTCAAGTGGTTGGACAACCCCGACCAGCGGGCCCGCGTCATCGGCTACACCCAGCAGTGGTACGTGCCTACCGCGGATCCCGCCGCCGTCGACGCCGCCCTGGCGCGGCTGGAAGCCGAAGGCGTCTGGGTCCGGGAGGCTGACGGCAGCCGCCGTTCAATGGCCGCACTGAAGGACATGACCAGCCAGCTGATCGGCCGTTTCTGCTCCAGCGCCATGGATGCCACCCGGGAGATCTACGGACCGGATCCGCTGACCCGGTACAACGCGGAAATGGTGGTTCCGGAGGAAACGCAGCTTGAAATTGCCGTGATGAAGGGCCTGGCCACCACCTTCGTGATGACCACGGACCAGCGCCAGCCGCTGTACGAACGTCAGCGCGAGGTCCTCACCAACCTGGTTGCCCAGCTCTCCGCCACAGGGGACCGCCACCTTGAGCCGATGTTCGCTGCGGACTGGCGGGAAGCCGCCGACGACGGCGCCCGGCTCCGCGTGGTCATTGACCAGGTGGCATCGCTCACCGACGGGTCGGCGCTGGCCCTGCACGAACGACTGGTGGGCCCGGTTCCGGCTCTTTGGTAGCCGTCCGGTTTGGTGCCGGGGAATAAGGTAGAACCATGGCCGGCCTGATTAAACGCGAAGACATTGATGAAGTACGTTCCCGCACCGACATCAAGGCGGTAGTGGACGGGTATGTCACGCTCAAGTCCGCAGGCATCGGCTCCTTCAAGGGTCTGTGCCCCTTCCACGACGAACGCTCACCGTCCTTCCACGTCCGGCCCCAGGTAGGCACCTACCACTGCTTCGGCTGCGGGGAGAGCGGCGACGTGATCTCCTTTGTGCAGAAGATGGACCACGGCACGTTCTCCGAGACCGTGGAAAAACTCGCCTCCCGGCTGGGCTACGAACTGCACTATGAGGACGGCGGCACCGGCCCGCGCCGCGAAGACGTGGGCAAGCGCCAGCGCCTGCTGGACGCACACAAGGTGGCCGCGGAATTCTTCCGCGAGCAGCTGGTTACCCCCGGAGCTGCCGCCGCCCGCAGTTTCCTGGCTGAACGCGGTTTCGACCCGGCCGCCGCAGAGCACTTCGGCGTGGGCTACGCCCCGCAGGGCTGGGATTCCCTGCTCAAGCACCTCACCGGCCGAGGCTTCACCCGGGAGGAACTAGCCCAGACGGGTATGTTCTCCACCGGCCAGGACGCCTCCCGCTTCTACGATCGGTTCCGCGGCCGGCTTATCTGGCCCATCCGCGACCTCACCGGTGCCACCATCGGCTTCGGCGCCCGCAAGCTATACGAGGACGACCAGGGTCCCAAGTACCTGAACACCCCGGAAACCCCGCTCTACAAAAAGTCCCAGGTGCTCTACGGCATCGACCTGGCCAAGCGTTCCATCGCCAAGGACCGGCAGCTGGTGGTGGTGGAGGGTTACACCGACGTGATGGCCTGCCATCTGGCCGGGATCACCACCGCCGTCGCCACCTGCGGCACCGCCTTCGGCACCGACCACATCAAGATTGCCCGCCGGCTGCTGTCCGACGACGGCAGCGGGGGAGAGGTCATCTTTACGTTCGACGGCGACGCCGCCGGCCAGAAAGCAGCGCTCCGTGCGTTCGAGGAAGACCAGCGCTTCAATGCGCAGACCTTCGTGGCCGTGGACCCCCACGGCATGGATCCCTGCGACATCCGCCAGCAGAAGGGCGACGCCGCCGTGGCGGAACTGATCCGTTCCCGCCGTCCGCTCTTCGAATTCGCGATCCGCTCCACCCTGGCCAAGTTCGACCTGAACACCGTGGAGGGCCGCATCTCCGCTCTCCGGGCCGCGGCGCCGGTGGTCGCTGAAATCCGTGATTCTGCCATGCGGCCTGCCTATGCGCGGGAACTGGCCGGCTGGCTGGGCAGCGAGGTTGACGACGTCCTGCGTGCGGTCAACGCAGCAGCCAAGCGCCAGCGGGAGGCACGGGATCCGAACAGTGCCCAAAACCAGCATGGCCAGTCCGGCCAGCGCAGCCAGTCCGGGCAGCACCAGTCCGGCCACCTGCCCGGTCGTGAGGGCGGGACCCGTTCCCAGCATCCGGAGCAGGATCCCGCAGCCGCACATCAGGCGCAGTCCTTCGCCCGCCCGGATCCCAACGACCCGGCTGCGAGGATGGAACGCCAGGCACTGGAAGTCGTGCTCCAGCAGCCCGGCCTTCTTGACGCCGGCCAGTGGGAGCGCTTCAAGGCAGCCCGGTTCACCGTGCCGGCGTACGTTGCCGTCCACAATGCTGTCCGGGCAGCCGGTGAAGTGCCTGCTTCGGCTGCGGCCTGGGTCGAGCAGGTCCGGCAGGAGCTGCCGGACGCGCTGCGCGGTTTCGTCAGCGAACTTGCCGTTACGCCCATCCCGGCCCGGGATGCTGACGCCCTGGCCATGTACTGCCGGGACATCCTCAACCGGCTCTTCGAGCTTCAGGTGACGCACCTGAAGGCGGAGAAGCTGGGGCAGCTGCAGCGGCTTGATCCCAGCGCTGATCCGGCACTGTTCCAGCAGCTCAACCGCGAGCTGATGGAACTTGAAATGCAGCGCCGTGCCCTGCGCGAGATGCAGTGAGGCGCGGATTTCGTTTCTCGGCGCATCGTCTGTAAAGTAATAGTCGCGCTTTCCCCCGTAGCTCAATTGGCAGAGCATTCGACTGTTAATCGAAGGGTTACTGGTTCGAGTCCAGTCGGGGGAGCAAATGGGCTCCTGACCTGTATAAAAGCAGGTCAGGAGCCTTCTTCCTGCTTCGGTCTCCGAACGCGGGAAGCGCCGCAGGCGGTCGGTGACAGTTGCCTGTACGGTGTAGACTGATTGTCGCGCTTTCCCCCGTAGCTCAATTGGCAGAGCATTCGACTGTTAATCGAAGGGTTACTGGTTCGAGTCCAGTCGGGGGAGCAACTGCCGAAGGCCCGTAACAGCATGTTTGTTACGGGCCTTCGGTGTGTCCGGACAAGGTGCTGACCGTGCCTAACGCGGTTCCCCGGTCGCCGGCAATAGACTTGGAACGCGCTGCGCCGCGGCGCCGGCCTGCTGACGGCCGGCGTGGTGCCGGACTGTCTCATCCGGTGCCGGGCAGCGGGGTCTTTACTCAGGGGGAAAGATGTCTCACTACGCTCCGTTTCGCCGCAAACGCCTGCGCCTGCGGCGGCCGCGTAACCAGGCTGTGCTGCCGGACGCCGGACTGCCGCTTTTCGCGCCCCTGACGGAGCCGGACGACTACCCCCAGACGGAGCCGGACGTGGAGAACGAGCCGGACGAGTACATCGAGACCGAGCCGGACGAGGACCTGGCGCCAGTGCAGACCGAGTACGCTCAGCCGGCAAAGTTCAAGCCCAGGGCTCCCGCCGGGATGCGCCAGAAGCTGGCCTATTCATCCCTGGCCGTCCTGGCAGCCGCGAGTGTGGTGGTGACCGGGCTGGCGATGGCTCCCAGGACCCCGCCTCCGCCCTCCGGAGCGGCCGAGGCGTACCTCGAAGGCAGGGCAACAGAGCCTGAGCCCGAGCCGGAGACCGTCCCGGAACCCAGCCGGCTCAGCCTTCTCGAAACTGAGATCACTGCCGCGCTGGCAGCAACTGCCTGGCCCAGCCCGCTTCTGCCGGGGGAAGCGGATCCCGAACTGGAAGAAGCGTTCCAGGAAGCAGCTGCCGGCTGCACCGCGGAGCCCGCCGGTGTCCGCAGCTGCAGCCTGGCGCCCGGAGACATGTCGCGGACCGCCGCCGTCGTCGGCGATGCCTCGGCAGCTGCCTGGGTTCCGGCGCTGCGCCGGAGCCTGGAACCGCAGGGCTGGCGTGTGCTGTCTCTGGCGCACCTGGACTGTCCACTGCCGCTCCAGGCGGCTGCCGCCGACTCCGCCGGCGATGAGTGCGCGCTGCACGCCGGGGCGGTGGCCCAGACCATCGCTGAAGCCGCCCCGGGGCTGGTGCTGGTCAGTAACACCCGTCCGGCCGGCGCCGGCGCCGATTGGCAGGAAGGGCTCCGCGTGCTGCATGAGCAATGGCTTGCCCCGGCCGGCATGGTCATCGCGCTGGGACCGGTACCGCAGGTGGAGGACGCGCTTGCCTGCCAGGAAGCCGGACTTGCCCCGGCCGACTGTGCCGTGACCCTGGACCCCGCCTGGAACGAGGCCACCGCAGCGGAACGCAAAACAGCTGCAGCCGCAGCAGCAGCTTTCCTGGATCCGGCAGCCTGGTTCTGCGCTTCGGACGGCCGCTGTCCCGCCTTCGCCGGCGGAGCGCCCGTACAGCAGGACGGTGCCCTGACCCCTGCGTTTGCGGCACGGCTTGACCCGGTCCTTGGCGAAGCAGTGCTCACGATCCTGAACGGTTAGCAGGCGGGGCCGGAAGCGTCCCGGTTACCGCTGCGGTTTGCGGAATCCGCAGCCTCCGTGCCTACACTGGGCTTCTGCCGCCGCAAAGAGCACTGGACCCACAACATATCCGGTGCCGCAGGCGCAGGGGCGTACCCATCCTGATGCCCATGGCGGAACCTTACTGTTCCGTTTCGTTCCCCGCTTATGCGCTGCCGCTGATCCAGCCGGCTTCCGCACACGCGTTCCTGTTCCATTCCTTCATCAGGAGTACAACCATGACCTCTGCCGTCGCACCCGCAGCCATCACCGAAGAAGAAATCTTCGCCGCCCATGAAGGCGGAAAGCTCTCCGTCGAAACGAAGCAGCCGCTGGATTCCATCCGGGCCCTTTCCATCGCCTACACCCCGGGTGTCGCCCAGGTCAGCCGCGGAATCGCCGCTGACCCGCAGCGGGCCACCACTCACACCTGGGCATCCCGGCTTGTCGCGGTGGTCAGTGACGGCACCGCAGTGCTTGGGCTGGGCAACATCGGTGCCGCTGCCTCGCTGCCGGTGATGGAGGGCAAATCAGCGCTGTTCAAGACCTTCGCCGGCCTGAACTCCATCCCGCTGGTCCTGGATACCACGGACGTCGATGAAATCATCGAGACACTCGTGCGCCTGCGGCCCAGCTTCGGTGCCGTGAACCTCGAAGACATCTCCGCCCCGCGCTGTTTCGAGCTGGAACAGCGCCTCATTGAGGCGCTGGACTGCCCCGTGATGCACGATGACCAGCACGGCACGGCAATTGTGGTGCTGGCAGCACTGACCAACGCCGCACGGGTCACCGGCCGGGACATGTCCGGCCTGCGCGTGGTCATCTCCGGTGCCGGAGCTGCGGGCGTTGCCTGTGCCAACATCCTCCTGGAAGCCGGAGTGCACGACGTCGTCGTTCTGGACTCCCGCGGAATCCTTTCCGCGGGTCGCGGCCTGGACGGCGCCAAGGGCGAGCTTGCCGCCCGGACCAACCCGCGGAACCTCGAAGGAGGGCCGGCCGAAGCGATGGCCGGCGCCGACGTCTTCATCGGTGTTTCCTCCGGCACGGTGCCGGAGGACGTCCTGGCCACGATGGCTCCGGAAGCGGTCATCTTTGCGCTCTCCAACCCGGATCCCGAAGTCCACCCCGACGTCGCTGCCCGCTACGCCGCCGTCGTCGCCACCGGACGCAGTGATTTCCCGAACCAGATCAACAACGTCCTGGCGTTCCCGGGCATTTTCCGCGGCGCCCTCGACAGCGGTGCACGCAGGATCACCTCCGCCATGAAGGTCGCGGCGGCCCGAGCCATTGCCGATCTGGTGGGTGAGGAGCTGGCGCCTGACCATATTGTGCCCAGCCCGCTTGATCCCCGGGTGGCTCCCGCGGTGGCCGCGGCAGTCGCCGCGGCAGCCAGACAGGACTAGGGCCGGGGCCATTGCCCCACGCGGATTTGTCCGCAGCGGCGCGTCCCGTGCCTGGCACCGGACGCGCCGGGGCTTTGCCCTGAACAGCTGAATCGAGCTGCCGCAGTTCCCAGCCACCCAAAGCATGCTTAGTGTTGGAGTAGGCTTTATTGGTTATTTCCCAGTACTAGGAAAGCCGAGGAACCGATGGGCGCCAGCCAGCCAGGCCCTAGCCAGGGGAACGCCGGAAACGTATCGCATCCCGCCAAAGTTATTGCCGTCACCGTTGCCGCCGCTGTGGGCGGCCTGCTTTTCGGCTTTGATACCGCCGTCATCAACGGAGCCGTTGACGCCATCGGCGGAGAATTCTCGCTCAGCGCAGGCGTCCTTGGTTTCACGGTTGCGATCACCCTGCTCGGCTGTGCGGTCGGCGCGTGGTTCGCCGGGCAGCTCGCGGACCGGCTGGGCCGCAAGACCGTCATGGTCACGGCCGCCGTCCTCTTCGCCGCTAACTCGATCGGCTCCGCCTGGGCCTTCAGCGTGTGGGACCTGATGCTGTGGCGGCTGATCGGCGGCCTGGCCATTGGTACGGCGTCGGTCATTGCTCCCGGCTACATCGCCGAGGTTGCTCCGGCGAAATGGCGCGGAGCTCTCGGCTCAGTGCAGCAGCTGGCGATCACCATAGGTATCTTTGCCGCCCTGCTTTCCGATGCCTGGCTCGCGAACACCGCAGGCAGCGCCTTCAACGAACTGTGGTGGGGCATGGCCGCCTGGCGGTGGATGCTCCTGGTGGGTGTGGCCCCGGCCATCGTGTACGGCATCCTGGCACTGACTATCCCCGAATCACCGCAGTACCTGGTGCGGAAAAACCGGGACGAGGAAGCAGCGAAGGTGCTGCGGGACATCACCGGGGTCCGTGACACTGACAAGAAGATCCGCGAAATCCGGGACAGCTTCGAGAACGAAGAACGGGCCACCTACTCCGACCTGCGGGGAACCATGCTTGGGCTGAAGCCCATCCTGTGGGTCGGTATGTCCATCGCAGCACTGCAGCAGCTTGTGGGCATCAATGCGATCTTCTACTACTCCACCACCCTGTGGCAGTCGGTTGGCTTCAGCGAATCGGACTCCTTTACGACGTCGGTCATCACTTCCGTGGTGAACGTGCTGATGACCATCGTGGCCATTGCCTTCGTTGACCGGATCGGCCGCCGGAAACTGCTGATGACCGGCTCGATCGGCATGTTCATCGGCCTGCTCGCCGCCACCGTGTCCTTCTTCCAGGCGGACAACAGCAGCGGGGAGATAGTGCTGCCGCAGCCCTGGGGTGCCATTGCCCTCATCGGTGCGAACCTCTTTGTTGTGTTCTTCGCTGCGACCTGGGGTCCGGTGATGTGGGTGACGCTGGGGGAGATCTTCCCCAACAACATCCGCTCGCTCGCCCTGGGCCTGAGCACCATGGTGAACTGGATCTTCAATTTCATCGTCACGCTCTCCTTCCCGTGGGTCAGCGAAAACTTCGGGCTGTGGATCATGTACGCCATCTTTACGATCTTCGCCGTGGTCTCCTTCTGGTTCGTCAAGACCAAGCTTCCGGAGCTGTCCGGCCGTGAACTTGAGGAGAATCGGGACAAACTGTGACTGATGGTTCTGGGGCGACTGGGCATCGGCTAGTGAAAACTGAGGAGAATGGTAATTTTGGGTAATGGCAACGGCGAACAGTAACGACCAGACGGAGGCAGGGCCGATGAACAGCTCCGCAAGCACCAGGACCCAGCGGGCTAACGGAAGCTCTTCGCTCGCCGGTCTCTCCAAGGTGATGGCGCGGCTGCTGCCCCGCCAGGTAAGCGATGAGATCTCGCTGGCCGTGGCGGAGATGAAGCAGAAGGGGATCAAGGCCGGCGTTGCCGCCGCGTTCCTCGTCGTCGCGGTCCTCTTTCTGGCTGCTCTGGGAGTGGCGCTGATTGCTGCTGCCATCCTGGGCCTGGCCACCGTCATGCCGGCCTGGCTCGCCGCGCTGCTCGTCGCCGCGCTCTTTCTGGTCATCGCCGCCATTGCCGCGCTGGTAGGCGTGAACCGGTTCAAGAAGACCATGCCGCTGCTGCCCGAGGACGCACTGCGCGGCATCCGCTATGACCTGGGCGTGCTCAAGGAAGGCCGCAGCTTCGATCCTTCCACCCTTGATGCGCCCAAGCCGCCCAAGGAGAAGCCCGCAGAGGGCAAGCAGGAGAAGCCCGAGGACGCCGTGCAGAAGCCGACCCCCGAGGAGCTGCGCATCCGGCTGCGCCAGCGCCGCGAGCACATCGCCGCCGTGCGGGACGGGCTGGGTGAAAAGACCGACGTCAAGAAGCAGATGGCGGAGCTCAAGGCCCGCCGGGCAGCAGACCGGAGGAACGGCACTGCCGGGTCCGGCGCGCGCACGGAAGGCACGGCTGACGAAGTCGGTGCCATGCTCCGTGAACGCAAGCAGCCCCTCGCGGTGCTGGGAGCCTCCCTCCTGGCCATGGGAATCATGCTGCGCAAACTTCTGCGAAAATAGTGCCTCATGCGGAAGGCAGAAGGAGTTCATAAGTGATCAGGCTCATCGGCGCCGGAACACGGCCGGGCCGGGGAGAACGGGTCCTGGAAACCTTCTGGACGATCCCCAACCTGATCACCATCCTGCGGTTCTTCGGAGTCCCGCTTTTTGTCTGGCTGATCGTCCAGGACAACTACGGCGCAGCTTTCATCACCCTGGTGATAGTGGGATCGACCGACTGGGTAGACGGTTACCTGGCGCGCCGTCTGGACCAGGTTTCCGCCGCCGGCAAATGGCTGGACCCCGTGGCAGACCGCCTCGCCCTGATCATCGTTGCCACAGTGTTCGTGGTGGACCGCATCGCACCCAGCTGGTTCATCTGGGCGATCGTCATCCCGGACATCATCCTCATCCTCAATTCGCTGCTGCTCTTCCGCGGAAGCCCCAACCTGCCGGTAAGCAACATCGGAAAGATCCGCACAGCCCTGCTGCTGGTCGGAGCGCCGATGCTGCTGCTCCAAAAAGTTCCGGGTTTCGACTATGAATGGCTCATCCTCGCCGGCAACACGGTGCTGGTGCTCGGCTGCATCGGACATGTGGCAGCGTTTGTTGGTTATTTCCGTGCTTCCTGGCGAAAGTACCGGCGGCAGGGTGCAGCGGCCGGAGACGCCCATGGTTCCTAGACCCGGCGCGGGGGCGTCTCCGCCATGACCGCCGTCGCCATCGCCTGCGCGCTTGCCAGTGCCGTGTTCCTCGCTTTTGGAGCACAGCGTCAGGGCAGCGCCGTCAGCGCGGACACCGGAGGGCTGAGCCTGAATTCTGCCGGAATCGGACGGCTGCTGCGCAATCCGCGCTGGCTCTTTGGCCTCCTGCTGCTGGGAACCGGAACCGCCCTGAACGTCGCGGCTCTTGCGATGGCACCGCTGACCGTCGTCCAGCCAATCGGGTCCCTGGCCCTGGTGATCACCACCATCGTCAACTCGCGCGACCAGGGCCTGCGCCTGAACCGGGTGACGGTGGTTTCCATCATCGCGTGCGTCCTGGGCAGTATGCTCTTTGTTCTCCTCGCCGTGGGTGCCACCAGGAGCGAGCCGGTGGTCGAACCGCGGCAGGAGATCGTGATTGTGCTGATCCTCGCCGTCGTAGTTGCCTTCTTCGGCACGCTGAACCTGGTCTTCGGCAAGCGGCTCGGAGCGATTGCGCACATTCTTGGGGCCGGCATCCTCTTCGGCTTTGTTGCCGTGCTCACCAAGACCATCGCCGCTGACCTGCTGGATCCCAACGGCAGGTTCCTGCTGAACGTGCCCTGGTACACAATTGTCGGCATTGCCGTGGCCGGCGGGCTGGGCGCCTGGTTTGTGCAGAGCGCCTACTCCAGCGGCCCTCCGGACCTGGTCATCGCCGGGCTGACCGTAATTGACCCCATGGTGGGAATCGCGATCGGAATCGGGGTGCTGAACGAACTTCGTCCGGATGTTCCCGCAGTACTGGGCGTGGCGATGGGTGTGTGCGCCGTGATTGCTATTGTTGGGGTGGTCGCCTTGTCCCGCTATCACCCTGACGTCATCAAGCGCCGGGAGATGAACAAGCGGCGGCACAAGCCCGCGTCCACCCGGACCGGGGCCACCCGCAAGCCCTGATAACGTGTGGCCCGACCCGCCAACACACCACTAGAGGACTTCATCCGTGACCGAGGAACCGGCAGATAAACCGCTGACCATCCTGATCGCCTGCGACACTTACCCTCCCCACCTCAACGGTGCAGCACAGTTCGGTTTCCGGCTGGCACAGGGAATGCACGGACGCGGCCACAACGTGCACGTCCTGGCACCAAGCCCGGCGAGCGGACCCAGCCACTCCGAGACAGACGGTCCATGGGCCGTGCACAGGCTGCGCTCCCACGGAGTGCCCACCCACGAGTACTGGCGGATCTGCCTGCCCTGGGAAATCAAGAAGCACATCTCCATGCTGCTGGATAAGGTCAAGCCCGACGTCGTGCACATTCAGTGCCACTACATGGTGGGGGAGTACACCCTTTACGCAGCCCGCAAGCGCGGCATCCGGGTGATTGCAACGAATCACTTTATGCCCGAAAACCTTGACCCGTTCCTGCCGTTCCCCAAATGGTTCAAGCGCATTGTCGCCCGGAACTCCTGGCGGGATATGGGCAAGGTGATGGGCCAGGCGGCAGTGGTAACCACACCAACGCCGCTAGCTGCCAAGGCCATGGTCGAGCACGCCCGGCTGCCTGATGTGATGCCCCTGTCCAACGGGATCGACGCGTCCACGTATGAACTGCGTGCCGGCGAGTCGATCGACCGTCCGGATCATCCCACGGTGCTGTTCGTGGGACGGCTGGCCGAGGAGAAGCATGTTGACGTGCTGATCAACGCCGTTGCCAAGACGCCGCGGGAACTGAACGTGCACGCCGAGATCGTCGGGGGAGGCGAAGTCAAGCCGGCCCTCATCGCGCTGGCCAAGCAGCTCGGCATCGAGGACCGGGTGTCCTTCCGCGGGCTCGTGAGCGACGAGGAGCTGCGCCAGGCCTACCTGCGCGCGGACATTTTCTGCATGCCCGGCACGGCCGAGCTGCAGTCCCTGGTGACCCTGGAAGCTATGTCCGCCTCCACCCCGGTTCTGCTGGCCAACGCCATGGCCCTTCCGCACCTGGTGGAAAAGGGCAAAAACGGGTACCTCTTCGAACCCGGCAACAGCACGGAGGTGGCCGGACGGATCACCGAAATCCTGGGCCTGCCTGAAGCCGAGCGCCGGAAGATGGGCCAGCACAGCCGCGACATGGTGGACTCCCACAGTCTCGAGGGCACCCTGGCAACGTTCGAAAAGCTTTACCGGACCGACAGCGCCAGCTAGGGCGGCCCGCCCGGGCACCTGCCGATTGGGTGCCCGGGGCCGCAGCCGATTAGGATGTTCCTACTTGCCTGTCAGGGACAAGTACACGGGGCTGTAGCTCAGCCGGTCAGAGCAGCGGACTCATAATCCGTGGGTCGTGGGTTCAAGCCCCACCAGCCCTACCCGTGAAGCAGCTCATTCCGTCCCCCGCGGGACGGAAAGCCAACACCCCGGTCTTCGGACCGGGGTGTTTTGTTTTGCCCGCCGCGCTGTTCTTCGGCAGGCCCGCTGGTCCGAACGGTGTGCCGCGGGGGATTGTGCCCGATGTTACTCGCGGGTAACATAAGGGGCAGCCGGCTTCACGCCCCGGATCAGACTGGATCAGCGAAGGACATTCTATGGCAACTATCGACGTCGATAACCTCCCCTACGCGGACGGCGACTTCTACGCATTCGAGGACCTGCTCAGCGACAAGGAGCGCGACCGCCTGCACGAGATCCGGTCCTGGCTGGCGGCTGAAGTAAAGCCGTACGCCAACGACTGGTGGAACGCCGGCACCTTCCCGACCCACATGATTCCCAAGCTTGCCGAACTCGACGTTGTCTCCCCGGTCTACCGGCAGGGCCACTCCAACCTGTTCGCCGGTCTCTGCCACGCCGAATTCACCCGGGCGGACACCTCCTTTGCCACCTTCATGGGTGTGCACGACGGTCTCTTCACCGGTTCAATCGAAGCGCTGGCCTCCGAGGAGCAGAAGGAAGCCTGGCTCCCGGACATCTACTCGCTGAAGAAGATCGGTGCCTTCGGCCTGACCGAGCCGCTGGGCGGCTCCGATGTAGCCGGCGGAACCCGGACCACCGCCCGCCGCGAAGGCGGCAACTGGATCCTCAACGGAGCCAAGCGCTGGATCGGCAATGCAACCTTCTCCGACTGGGTTGTCATCTACGCCCGCGATGAGGCGGACAACCAGGTCAAGGGTTTCCTCGTGGACACCAAGACCGAGGGTTACACCGCCACCAAGATCGAGAACAAGATCGCGCTGCGCACGGTACAGAACGCAGACATCGTGCTGGATAACGTCGTTGTCAGCGACGATTTCCACCTCAAGGGTGCCAACAGCTTCCGCGACACCAACAAGGTCCTGAAGGTTACCCGCCTGGCCGTAGCCTGGCAGGCAGTGGGACAGCAGATGGCAGCGTTCGACGTCGCCCGCCGCTATGCCGTGGAGCGCCACCAGTTCGGCAAGCCCCTCGCCTCCTTCCAGCTGGTCCAGGAGCAGCTGGTGCAGATCCTCGGCAACACCGTCAGCTCCATGGGCATGATGGTCCGGCTGGCGCAGCTTGAGGACGAAGGCCGGGCCAAGGATGAGCAGTCAGCGCTGGCGAAGGCCTTCACCACCGCCCGGATGCGTGAATCGGTGGCGCTGGGCCGCAGCATCCTGGGCGGCAACGGCATTGTCACCGACTACGGGATGGCCAAGGTCTTCGCAGACGCCGAAGCCATCTACTCCTACGAAGGAACCTACGAGATCAACACCCTGGTGACCGGCCGCGCCATCACCGGAATCGCCGCCTTCGTCTAAACCGGACACCGGCCCGGCGCCCAGCGGCAGCAGTACGCTCGGACGCCGGTCCATCAGGAACCGCAGCGGGTCCACATACTCGCCGTCCAGCCGCACTCCCCAATGCAGGCAACTGCCGGGGCAGTGCGGCTGACTGGTTTTAACGTCCGTTGTGCTTCGCTCTTCGAGTACGCCAAGAGCCTGCCCCGGTGCCACGGCCACACCGGGGGATAGGGAACCGGCCACCGGCTCGAAGCTGCTGAGCAGTCCGCCGCCGTGGTCAACGGTGACCACACCCCGGTCCACTACGCGGCCGGTGAAACGGACCGTCCCGGCGGCCGGACTTCGGACGGAGTCTCCGGGTGCCGCCGCAAGGTCCACGCCGCGGTGGCCGGGCAGCCAGCGCTGCGCAGGTTTATCGAAAGCCCGAACAACTCCGGGTTCGGGGGACAGCGGCCACTGCCATCCAGCAGCCGCGGCCCCCGCGGGGCCGGCCACGACCGGTCCCGCGGCAGTCCACAGGGCGGCGCAGGCCAGGGACAGAATGACGGCCGTCAGCGCAGCCGCCGTGCTCCGGGGGTGCCGGGGGTGTGGGGTTCGTGCTGAATCATCAGCCGAAGGAAGAATCATGAACCAAGTCCAGTCCTGCGCAGGACTTTGGCGGTGCCCGCGCAGCCGTGCTGTGGACCGCGCTCCCGCAGGCGCGCAGGCCGCCGGGGCTGTGGAGGGGTTGGGTTCAGCAGCGGGCAGAAGTGCTCCGGTGCTGTAGTACACTTGACGAAGCAGTTTGCTGCGCGCTGATCCTCCCTGCCCAACCGGGAAAGTCCCTCCTGCCGCCACTGGCGCACCGGAGAACCGCCCGGAGAGCAGGTCGGGATAAGGAAAACGCGCCTCAGGCTGACTACGCGTGCCCCAACTATCCACGCTTTCCACATGGAAAAACTGGGTGTGATCCTGCGGTCCGGTAAATACCGGAAAGGAACACACGCCAACTGCCTGCTTCGGGCGGAGGGCTGATGGGCACCAGGAGCAGCACCCGCCGGGTGCTACTGATAACCGTCAATTGGCAGCTTATGTAAGCGTGCGCACAGCGCCGCGTGCTGCCGGAAGGAGTGACGACATGCCCGTCGT
The DNA here is from genome assembly GCF_049311025.1 of Arthrobacter sp. 3Tela_A. Lineage (NCBI taxonomy): Bacteria > Bacillati > Actinomycetota > Actinomycetes > Micrococcales > Micrococcaceae > Arthrobacter > Arthrobacter sp. 3Tela_A. The sequence goes on along the minus strand of NZ_JAXIOM010000064.1, from coordinate 929 downwards.
TACCATGCGCCAGCTGCTCGACAGCGGCGTTCACTTTGGTCACCAGACCCGCCGTTGGAACCCGAAGATGAAGCGCTTCATCTTCACCGAGCGCAACGGCATCTACATCATTGACCTGCAGCAGTCGCTGTCCTACATCGACCGTGCATACGAGTTCGTCAAGGCCACCGTTGCCCACGGCGGAACCGTGCTGTTCGTCGGCACCAAGAAGCAGGCGCAGGAAGCCATCGCAGAGCAGGCCACCCGTGTTGGCCAGCCCTACGTCAACCAGCGCTGGCTCGGCGGCATGCTGACCAACTTCCAGACCGTTGCCAAGCGTATCCAGCGCATGAAGGAACTCGAAGAAATCAACTTCGACGACGTTGCTTCCTCCGGCCACACCAAGAAGGAGCTCCTGCTCCTCAAGCGTGAACTGACCAAGCTGGAATCCAACCTGGGCGGCATCCGCAACCTGACCAAGGCTCCGTCCGTGGTCTGGATCGTGGATACCCAGAAGGAACACCTCGCAGTTGACGAGGCCAAGAAGCTGAACATCCCCGTCGTTGCCATCCTGGACAGCAACTGCGATCCGGACGACGTCGACTTCCCGATCCCGGGCAACGACGACGCCATCCGCTCCGTCAACCTGCTGACCCGCGTTATCGCCGACGCCGTTGCCGAGGGCCTGATCGCCCGCCACAACAAGTCCGGCAACACCGAAGCCCCGGCTGAGCCGCTGGCTGAGTGGGAGCGCGAACTGCTCGAAGGCGCAGCTGCTCCGGCCGCTGAAGCCGCTGCTGAGGCTCCGGCCGCTGAAGCTGCTCCGGAGGCCCCGGCCGCCGAAGCTCCCGCTGAAGAAGCCAAGTAATTCGATTTTCCCTGTAATGGCAGCTGCCTCTGCGGCAGCTGCCATTGCGGAACCTTCGCCTATGCGGCGGGCCGGATTCCGG
>NZ_JAXIOM010000063.1:0-21917 GCF_049311025.1 Arthrobacter sp. 3Tela_A | reverse complement strand
CCCCCGGGGGGGCTTGCGCGCCCCCCCCCCGCCGCCCCCGGCGGGGGGGGGGGGGAGCCTTTTTCGCAGCCGATGCGTTCGGGCCCGGGGGCAGCGTGTGATTAGCTTTAAGCTGTCGCCGCCGACGGGCGGGGGATGCCGGAGCATGTTCCGGCGGAATCTTCCTACAGGAAAGGCCGGAATGCAGGAGTCAGCCAACAGGCCGCTGAACATTGTTGTTTTGGTGAAGCACGTCCCGGACACCCAGTTTGACCGCCGCCTCGACGGACCGGACCACACCCTGGACCGTTCCGAGAGCATCCTCTCCGAACTTGACGAGTACGCGCTTGAAGCCGCCCTCCAGCTCGCGGAGGAACGCGGGGGAGAGAAGGGCGGCAACTCCGTCACCGCCCTCACTATGGGACCCGCGGCCGCAGTGAATGCCGTGAAGAAGTCCCTCCAGATTGGTGCTTACAAAGGCGTGCACCTTTCCGACGAGGCACTGGAAGGCTCCGACGCCGCTGCCACCTCGCTGGCGCTCGCCGCGGCCGTCCGGCAGGTGGAAGCCGCGCAGGGACCGGTGGACCTGGTAATCACCGGCATGGCCTCGACCGACGGCGAAACGTCGCTGGTTCCCGCGCAGCTCGCCGAACGGCTTGGTTTCGCACAGGTGACCTTCGCGTCGGAGCTTCAGACCGTGGCCGGCGAAGCTGGTCCGGTGCTGCGGGCCCGGCGGGACGGTGACTCCTATTCGGAAATCATCGAGGCTCCGCTGCCGGCAGTCGTCTCGGTCACCGACCAGGCAAACGAACCGCGCTACCCGAACTTCCGCGGCATCATGGCCGCCAAGAAGAAACCGGTTACCGTGCTTTCGCTCCAGGACCTTGGCGTGGATCCGGCGCAGGTGGGCAAGGACGGCTCCTGGACGTCCGTGGCGGCTTCCGCGCCGCGGCCTGCGCGCGGCGCCGGCACCATCATCACTGACGACGGTGACGCCGGCATCAAGCTGGTGGACTACCTCGCTTCCCAGAAACTCATCTAGCACGTCCCTTACGGCGCTGCCGCGCCCGCACACCTAGGAGAGCGCCCCATGGGCTCCGTACTGGTATTTCTCGACGTTCCATCCCTTCCGCTTCCCCGCGCCGCCCGTGAACTGCTGGCCCTTGCCGCCACGCTCGGCACTGCCGAAGTGGCCGTCCCCCGGCCGCTGGCCGACGACGCCGCCGCGGCGCTGGGTGCCTGCGGCGTCGCCCGCATTTACGAACCCGCCCAGGAACTGCCGGACGTGCTGGTAGCGGCCAAGGCTGCCTTCCTCGCCGAAGCGGTCCGTGCCGCGAATCCCGACGCCGTACTGCTGGGCAATTCCTTCGAGGACCGGGAAGTCGCGGCCCGGGTAGGAATCAAGCTCGGTTCCGGGGTCATCACCGACGCCGTGGCCGTGGCCCCGGACCTGTCCGTGACCAAGTCCGTCCTGGCAGGTTCCTACACCTCAACCTGCCGGGTCCAGACCGGAACCCCGGTCATCACTGTCAAGGCGAACTCCGTGGAACCGGCAGAACCCGGCGACGGCGGAACTCCCGAGCGCAGCCTGGTGACGGTTCCGGATGCCGGCCCGGCAGCCGCCGTAGCCGAGCGCTCCGAGAAGCGCGTCAGCGGACGCCCTGAGCTCTCCGAAGCACGGGTCATCGTGGCCGGCGGCCGCGGCGTGGACGGAGACTTCGGTCCCGTCGAAGAACTCGCGGACCTGCTCGGCGGTGCTGTCGGGGCTTCCCGTGCAGCCACCGACGCGGGCTGGATCGAGCACTCGGCCCAGGTGGGCCAGACCGGCAAGACTGTCTCCCCGCAGCTGTACATCTCCGCGGGCATTTCCGGTGCCATCCAGCAGAAGGCCGGGATGCAGACTGCCAAGGTGATTGTGGCCGTGAACAAGGACCCCGACGCGCCCGTCTTCGAGATCGCCGACTTCGGCATTGTGGGAGACCTGGCGTCAGTGCTGCCCCAGGCCTCCGAGGAAATCCGGAAGCGGCGCGCGTGAGCGGTTTCCCCGGTGCCGCGCCCGGACGTGTCCTGGCGTTCGCGGCGCACCCGGACGACATCGATTTCGGTGCCGCCGGCACCCTGGCCAAATGGGCGGCGCAGGGGACAGAGATTACCTACTGCATTATGACCTCAGGGGATGCGGGCGGTTTCGAAGCCGGCGGCCGCGAGGACATCACTGCCCGCCGCAACGCAGAACAGCGCGCGGCGGCTGACATCGTGGGCGCCGGAGAAATCCATTTCCTGGGGGAGCGGGACGGTTTCCTTGCCGTGAACCATGAGGTGGTTGGCAAGGCCGTGGAGCTGATCCGCCGGGTGCGTCCCGACGTCGTGCTTTCAATGCACCCGGAGCGAAACTGGTCCCGGATCCAGGCCAGCCACCCGGACCACCTGGCGTGCGGGGAAATCGTGACCCGCGCGGTTTACCCTGCGGCGGAGAATCCCTTTGCCTATCCCGAGCTCGAAGCCGCCGGGCTGCACGCCTGGAAGGTGCCGTGGCTGGTGTTCTACGGTGCTCCCCGGGAACGCGAAAACCACGCCGTGGAGATTACCGCTGAGGTTCAGACCAAACTGGCAGCCGTCCGGGTCCATGCGAGCCAGCATCCGGACCTTGCCGGCATGGAGTCGGCCGTACGCTCCTTCCTGCAGGAGAACGCGCAGCGGCACGGGCTGCCCGACGGCACCAGCGCCGAGGTCTTCCACGTGGTGGGAGTGAACACTCCCGCCACCATCGCCGGCTTCTAAGGCTTTACGGCCGTCACCAGCAGCGTGTCGGCGTTCAGGGTGTACTCCTCGCCCAGCTCGGCGAGGAAGGCGTCACGGACCCGACCTGCGGCCGCGGCATCGGCGGGCAGCAGCAGGCGCAGCGGACTGCCCATCACCAGCGACCAGGCCAGGTCCGGGCTCAGCTGCACCGGAGCGGACGTGTGCACGGCGTGAACGTCCTTCAGGCCCAGCTCCTGCAGCCAGTCCGAGGCCTTCTGCGGGGTATTGATGCGGAGCATGTTGTCCCGCGATGACTCGCTGGTGCCGGGAAGCTCCACGCCTTCGGCAGCACAGTGCCGGAACAGGGCGGAGGAGAACTCCGTGAGTGCGCCTTCGGCCCAGGTGCTGAAGGCAAACCTGCCGCCGCTGCGCAGCAGCGAGGCCAGATGGCGCACACCGGCATCCATGTCCGGAAGGAAAAACACGGCGTAACCGCACAGCACGACGTCGTACTCCGTGTCCGGGCGGTACCCCAGAATGTCCGACTGGGTAAAGACCACGTTCTCCAGCGAGAGCGTTTCGGCCTTGGCAGCTGCCACCTCGAGCAGCTCCGCCGAGAGGTCAACTGCATCCACGATGGCACCCGGACCGGCGCTCTGGGCAGCAGGAACAGTGATGGAGCCGCCGCCGCAGCAGGCATCCAGGACACTCTCGTCCAGCTTCACGTCCGCCGCGGCAACCAGGGCATTGCCCATGGGGTTCCACAACGAGGGCGCCATGCGCTCAAAGTCGCCGGCGCCGGCGTCGAAAATGTCGGCAAGGGGCTGCTGCTCGGGCATGGTGGGTCCTTTGGCTTAGAGCTGGGCACCTGCGAAGCCGTGCTGGCGCCAGGCTTCGTAGACGGCGATGGACGCGGAGTTCGCAAGGTTCAGCGACCGCAGGGACGGGAGCATGGGCAGCCGTACCCGGGCGGTGACCCGGGGGTCATGTTTGACTTCCTCCGGCAGGCCAACGGACTCGGGGCCGAAGAGGAGGACGTCGCCGGGCTGGTATGCCACATCCGTGTAGGAGGTCTCGCCGTCGGAGGTGAAAGCGTAGACACGCTCCGGCTTCAGCGCCTCAAAGGCAGCCTCAAGATTCGGATGCACGTGCATCACGGCGAGGTCGTGGTAATCCAGGCCCGCCCGCCGCAGTTTGGAGTCCTCGAAGTCGAAGCCCAGGGGCTCCACCAGATGGAGTTCGGCGCCGGTGATCGCGGCAAGGCGGATCGCGTTGCCCGTGTTGCCCGGGATTTCAGGGGTATAGAAGAGGATGCGGAACACGTCTTTATCCTATGCCCGTGCCGCTACTGCTTTGTCGCGTCGAGCAGTGCACCCAGGACGGGAAGCAGGACGGTGTTCGGCTGCGGGCCGGTGCTGAAGAACCGGCGGAGGTCCCGGGCCAGCGTTCCCGGATTAACGACGTCGACCGGCGCCGACTCGGGCAGGTTCGGCGGGGAGTCGATAATCGGCTCAAACGGGTTCTGATTGGGACTGTGCAGGACCAGCCAGCCCGAGACCCGCACATCGGGGAACCTTTCCTGCAGCGTCCGGACGGCGTCGGCCAGGCGCAGCGAACCCACGGCCCGTCCGCGGTGGCGCAGCTGCGTGCCGTCCCAGTACCAGGCGCCCGGGGACGCCATGATCGAATCGATGACTGCCATCCGGTAGCCGCCCAGCAGGACGTGTCCTATTTCCAGGTTCCCGCCGCGGGGACCGCTGTCCGGGATTCGGAGACTGTTAACAAGCCGGCCGGCCGGGTAATCCGGCAGCAGTGAGTTGGCCAGCAGGCCAATGGTGAGATTCTCCGCGTCGAAGCGTGATCCGGCGGAGGAGCCCATCCGTTTGAACAGGCCGGGGCGTTCAGGTTCGCCGTTGACCTGGCGCCCGATCATGGCCAGCGGAATCGCCGGCGGACGCTGCGGAGTGAAGTCCGGCTCGAAAACCGGGGGCTTGCCGAAGTCCGGATTCGGGACCGGTTTGCCCGCTGCCGCTCCGGATCCTGCGGCTCCACCGGATCCTGCCGTTCCCGCCGGGCGTGCGGGGGATGCTCCGGCCACCGGGCCGGCGGCACCGGAACGGCCCAGCCTGCGGTCGTACGCGCTGCGCTGCTCGGGGTCGGAGAGGACCTGGTAGGCCTCGGAGATTAGGTGGAAGTGCTCGCTGCTGCCCCCGTGGTCGGGATGGGTCCGTCGTGCAGCGCGCCGGTAGGCGGACTTGATCTCATCAACGGTGGCCGACGGCGTGAGCCCCAGTACCTCATAAAGCGATTGGGCTGGGGGAGTCACTGCTGGTCCTTTCGGTAGCACCGCGGCGCCGGAGGGGCGCGGCACGGACGAACACTTGCGCCTGCACTAACCGGCACAGGCACCGGTATAACGCAGCAGGGCCCGGATTAGTTCACCTTCTGGCGCCTGTTCGCTCCCGGTGGAGCCCCAATTCTAGCCGCTGGGATCCGTGCTGCGGTGCGCCGTTACGGGCCCGGCGGCGTGCCCCGGCGCCGCCGAATCCCATCGCCCGTCCGGAAGCGGACCGCAGCCCGGGGACCGGGCGCTAGAATTGTCTGGTGCCCGTGTACCTCGACCACGCGGCGACCACGCCGATTTCGGCTTCGGCCCTCGCCGCACTCACCTCCGAACTGAGCCGCAGCGGCAACCCGTCCTCGCTGCACGGCTCCGGCAGACGTGCCCGGATGGTGGTGGAAGACTCCCGCGAGGCCCTCGCCGCTGCGCTTGACTGCCACCCGTCCGAGGTCATCTTCACCTCCGGGGGAACCGAGGCGGACAACCTGGCGGTCAAGGGCCTGTACTGGTCCCGGCGGGACGCTGATCCGCGCCGCACCCGCATCCTGTGCTCACCAATCGAACACCACGCCGTGCTGGACACCGTGGAGTGGCTCCAGAAGCACGAAGGCGCGGAAGTCTCCTGGCTGCCGGTGGATTCCGACGGCGTCGTCAGCCTTGATGCGGTGCGCCGCGAGCTGGAAGAACACGGTGCCGAGACAGCCCTGGTCACACTGATGTGGGCGAACAACGAGGTAGGCACCCTCCAGGACATTCCGGCGCTCGTGGAACTGGCGCACTCCTACGGAGTTCCCGTTCATTCCGATGCCGTGCAGGCCTTTGGCGCCGTACCCGTGAGCTTCCGCGAATCGGGTCTGGACACCATGGCCGTCAGCGGACACAAGATTGGCGGACCGGTGGGCGTTGGAGCCCTGGTGGTCGGACGCGCCGTCAAACTCACTCCGGTGCTTCATGGCGGGGGACAGGAACGGGATATCCGCTCCGGCACCCTGGATAAGCCCGGCATCGCGGCGTTTGCCGCCGCAGCCCGGGAAGCCACGGAGAACCTTGCCGAGGAAAGCGCGCGCCTTCGCACCCTGCGCAACTACCTGATTGCCGCCGTCGAACGCACCGTTCCGGAAGCTGTGCTGCGCGGACCCCGCGATGACGAAGAGGGCACCCGCCGGCTTCCCGGCAATGCACACTTCACCTTCCCCGGCTGCGAGGGAGACTCCCTGCTTTTCCTCCTGGACCTTGCAGGGGTAGAGTCGTCCACCGGCTCGGCGTGCACCGCCGGGGTACCGCGCCCGTCCCATGTGCTGCTCGCCATGGGGCTGAGCGAAACAGAGGCGCGGGGCGCCCAGCGGTTCAGCCTGGGGCATACATCCACCGCCGAAGACGTTGATGCACTGATAGATGCCCTGCCCGAAGCATACGAACGGGCCAAGAAGGCCGGCATGGCGGGCAGTGAAAGCAGCATACGAACAGCAGGAACGGGTTTTAGCTAATGAAGGTTTTGGCAGCAATGAGCGGCGGAGTCGACTCCGCCGTAGCCGCAGCACGGGCAGTGGAGGCAGGGCACGACGTCGTCGGGGTCCACCTGGCGCTGTCCCGCATGCCGGGCACCCTGCGCACCGGCAGCCGCGGATGCTGCACCATCGAGGACTCGCGTGACGCCTGGCGGGCGTGCGACATCCTGGGTATTCCGTACTACGTCTGGGACTTCTCGGAGCGTTTCAAGGAAGACGTTGTTGATGACTTCGTCGCCGAGTACGCTGCCGGCCGCACACCCAACCCCTGCATGCGCTGCAACGAGCGGATCAAGTTCGCCGCGCTGCTGGAGAAGGCACTGGCGCTGGGCTTCGACGCAGTCTGCACCGGCCACTATGCCAAGGTGATTACCGACGCCGACGGCAACCCGGAACTGCACCGTGCCGCGGACTGGGCGAAGGACCAGTCCTACGTGCTTGGTGTCCTGACCCACGAGCAGCTCAAGCATGCGATGTTCCCGCTGGCTGACACTCCGTCCAAGGCCGAGGTGCGGGCCGAAGCAGAGCGCCGCGGCCTCTCCGTTGCCAACAAGCCGGACAGCCACGACATCTGCTTCATTCCCGACGGCGACACCCGCGGCTGGCTCGAAGAGCGCATCGAGATGACCGAGGGCGAGATCGTGGACCCCTCCGGAGAAACCCTCGGCACACATCCCGGCGCCAACGCGTTCACCGTCGGCCAGCGCAAGGGCCTGAAGCTGGGCCGCCCGGCTGCCGACGGCAAGCCGCGCTTTGTGCTGGAGATCCGGCCGAAGGAAAACAAGGTCATCGTGGGACCGGAAAAGCTGCTGGAAATTGATCAGATGCGCGGCATCAAGGTGTCCTGGGCCGGGCTGCCCATCCGCGAGGTAGCCACCGGGGAAACCTTTGAGTGCACCGCACAGGTCCGTGCCCACGGCGACCCCGTTCCGGCCACTGCCTGGATGGAGACGGGGGAGGAATCCCGCAGCGAACTTGTGGTCCGGCTGAAGGACCCCATGCGCGGCGTCGCTCCCGGGCAGACCGTGGTGCTCTACCAGGGCACGCGTGTGCTGGGACAGGCCACAATCGATTCGGCCCGGTCGCTGCAGTGGGACCCGGCAGCCGTCTCCTAGTCCCGGCTGCCGTAACCTGCGTCTGCGCGTCTCCGGCTGGACCCTAAACTGGAGTCATGAGTACTGCACCAGCTGACGATTTCGACCCCACTGCCAGTTCCCTAGCCGGGAAGGTGGCCGATGAGGTCATGGCCGAGCTGCTTGCCATGCGCAGCAGCATCGACAACATCGACGCCACGCTGGTCTATCTTCTGGCAGAGCGCTTCAAGGCCACCCAGCGGGTGGGCCATCTGAAGGCCGAACACCACCTTCCGCCGGCGGATCCGGGCCGTGAAGTGGCCCAGATCGCCCGGCTGCGGCGGCTGGCCGAAGACGCCAACCTGGACCCCGCGTTCGCCGAGAAATTCCTGAACTTCATCATCAGCGAAGTCATCCGGCACCACCAGGCCATTTCCGAGACCCGCAACGGCGGTAGCAATGCAGAAGGAGCCTGAGCAGCCTGCCACCGCTGCGCCCTCCGGCGTGAGGGCGACAGCCGCGGGCACCTGGCCCGGCACTGACCCGCTGGAAGCCGCGAAGACCATCCGCGGGGAACTGGGCGATCCGCACCTGCCGTTCCTGGTTGAACTGCCCGCCCGCGGCGTCGGGGCCGACTCCGTGGGCCGGACCGCTGCGCTGCTGATGGATCTGCCGGTTGACCTGCAGCCGCACGGCTGGCGCCTGGTGGACCGTCCCGGCATCGACTACCGGCGGGCAGTTTCCCTGCTTTCCCGGGACATCAATACGCTCGCCGACGTCATCGGCGAGGAAGAAGCCCCAGGCTCCGGGCTCAAGGTCTCTCTTCAGGGCCCGCTGTCCCTGGCCGCCGGGCTCTACCTGCACAACGGCGAACGGGCACTGTCCGACGCCGGTGCGCGGCGGGAACTCACCGAGTCACTCGCCGCCGGTGCGGCAGAGTACGTGTCCCGCGTCAAAGCGGTTGCCCGCGGCGCCGGCATCACCGTCCAGGTTGATGAGCCGCTCCTGGACAAGGTGCTGGGCGGCCGCATTCCCACCGCCAGCGGATACCGGACGCTTCGTTCGGTCCCGGTGCAGGAAGCGTCGCTCTCCTGGAGCCTGCTGCGTGAATCCCTGCTGGCTGCCGGGGCCTCCGCGGTGGTCCTGAATCTGCCTTCAGCCAGCCACCGCCAGCCGGGTTCCGGACTTGACCTTGCCCTCGGAGCGGGTGCCGACGGCATCGCTGTGCCCCTGCGGGGACTTGGCAACGGGGACTGGGAAGGTCTTGCGGAGGCCGTTGAAGCCGGTAAGCAGCTGTGGCTCGGCATCCTGCCGCTGCCTGCCCCGGGGGAAGCACCCCGGCAGGTGACGGCGCTGGTGCAGGACATCACTGCGCCCTGGCAGCGGGTGGGCCTTCCCCTGCGGGACCTGCCGGCAGTGGGTATTTTACCGGCCGGTGACCTTGCGGATCTTTCGCCCTCCAGCGCACGGAGGGTGCTCGAACGCCTTACCCAGACGGCTTCCGCTCTGGACCAGCTGGCTGCCGAGAACTGAGATTATCGGGCCAGGCTAGAGCCTGCGCTCCCATTTCTCCGGTTCGGCGTCCGGCGGCAGGACGCCGTCGAAATCCCGGTACCCGTAGGTGAAACTGCCGTCGTAGACAAAAACGGTGCCGAGCTGGCGCTGGCGGACCAGGGTCCGGATTCGGAAGCGTCCGGTCTCTTCGTCCCACCACTGTTCGGCGTGCGCATCGGCGCCGGCCAGCACCGGAACCGGAATCCGCAGCCGGCGCAGGAACAGCCGGGTATGCGGCGAATGCATGTGCAGCCTGCCGTCTGATGACACTGAGAGGTCCAGATCCGTGGCCAGGTTGCGCCGCCGGCCCACGTAGTCGGTGAGTCCGGTAGGGGAAGTCAGCGACGTGGTGTCTTCGAAGATCCGCTCGCCCCGGTCGAATTCGAACGTGCGGACCGCGGTCAGCGAGGACCGGCCAAACGGATCACGGTGCGCGTAGTTGCGGATGGTGAACGGCACGCCGCGCCCAAAATCGGGAAAGAACGCATTGGAGACCGGCAGCGCTGAGAGCGCCGGGCGCAGCACCGGCCGGGGACAGCCGGCGACGTCGAACACTCCGGAGCCAAAACCGTACCGGCCCTCGTCCGGCTGCAGCGAGAAATAGTCCTGGAGCTGGGGCTGCAGGCGGCCAAAGGCGGCGCCCAGCGCCCGCTGGTACACGGACCCATCAGTCATTTACCCAGCCTACGCCGCCCGGGCCAGCATGTGGGCTGAGCGTGCGGGCTCTGCGTCCAGGGGGCCGGGAGGGAAGGATCAGAGGCGCCCGGAGGCTTTGAGCCGAATGTACATGTCTGCCAGTTTGGGCGGCAGCTCATGCGGAGGTTCGTCGACTACCTCGGCGCCCATGGACCTCAGCTGAGCTGTTACAGCGGCCCGGTCAAGCAGGGCCCGTTCGGCGGCGGCGGCACGGAAGACCGCCGACGCCGATGTCCGGTCGGTCCGCAGCTCATCCAGGGCCGGGTCGCGGACTGAGGCCACCACCACTACGTGTTTGGCCAGCAGCGACGGCAGCACCGGAAGAAGTCCCTCTTCCACGGCACCGGCGTCCAGCGACGTAATCAGCACCACCAGCGAACGCCGCGAGGACACTGAGGCGACAACGCCGGGCAGCAGGGAGAAATCCGCTTCAATCAGTTCGGCATCCAGCGGGGCCATGGCACCGGCGAGCCGGCTGAGCAGGTTGGCTTTGGCCGCCGAATCCACCCGGGCACGGACCCGGCGGTCGAAGGCCGCAAAGTCCACCCGGTCGCCGCCGCCGTGGGCCAGCATCCCCAGCAGCAGGGAGGCTTCGATCCCGGTGTCCAGGCGTGGCTCATCCAGGATCCGCGCGGCAGCCGTCCGGGACGTGTCCAGGGCCAGGATCACCCGGCGGTCCCGTTCCGGACGCCAGGTGCGTACCACCGTGTCCCTGCGGCGCGCCGTCGCCCGCCAGTCAATTGACCGGACGTCATCACCCCGGACATAGTCACGCAGGGAATCGAACTCGGTGCCTGCGCCGCGCAGCTGAACCGAGGCGTTGCCGTCCAGTTCACGCAGCCGGCGCAGCTTCGCCGGGAGGTGTCGCTTGGACCGGAAGGGCGGGAGGATCCGCAGTGCGCCAGGGTAGGCAACGGTACGCTGCCGGGCCGCCAGACCGAGCGGTCCGAAGGAGCGGACAGTGACCGAAGCGGTGCGCAGGTCCCCGCGGCGTTCAGGGCGCAGCGTGCCGGAGGCCCGGCGCGCTTCCCCGGCGGGAACGGTGACGCGGCGCTCCGCCTGCTGCTGGCCGGCGGAGGGCTGCCATGCGTCGCGCAGGACGCCATGAAGTGTGCGTCCGGATTCATTGCGGACCACCAGTGCCGCAGGCACTTCCTCATCCAGGCGCGCACTTTCCGGAAGCTCCCGCTCCAGCCGGATCTTCAGCGGCGGGGCAGCCAAGGCTGCGTCCACCACGGCGGCTGCTGCCACGAGGCCCAGCCAGGCCAGGATCGTCCCCGTGCCGGGGAAGAGTACAACGGCGACGGCACCCAGTGCGCCGAGGATGACCAGGCGGTGCGAGATTGCCATCAGCTAGCGGGGAACCGGGACGGTGGCCAGGATGCTGCTGAGCACATCATCGACACTGACCCCGTCCATCTGGGCTTCGGGCCGCAGGGACACCCGGTGCCGCAGCGCGGGCAGCGTCAGCGCCTTCACGTCGTCGGGCGTGATGAAACTGCGCCCCGACAGCCAGGCCCAGGCCCGGGCCGTGTTAAGCAGGGCCGTGGCCCCCCGCGGGGAAACGCCCAGTTGGAACGACGGCGCCGAGCGGCTGGCACGGACCAGGTCCACGATGTAGCCCAGCACTTCCGGGGACGCCTCCACCCGGGCGACTGCTTCACGCGCTTCGCGCAGATCCGCTTCGCCGGCCACCGGACGGACACCAGCGGCCGACAGGTTGCGCGGATCGAAGCCGCTGCCGTGGCGGCGGATCACTTCGATCTCGTCCTCCCTGGAGGGAAGATCGAGGGTCATTTTGAGGAGGAAACGGTCCAGCTGTGCTTCCGGCAGGGGATAGGTGCCCTCGTATTCCACCGGGTTCTGCGTCGCGGCCACCAGGAACGGATCCGGAAGCTGCCGGGAAACGCCGTCCACCGTGACCTGGCGTTCTTCCATCGCCTCCAGCAGCGAAGCCTGGGTCTTGGGCGGAGTGCGGTTGATTTCATCGGCCAGCAGAATGTTCGTGAAGACCGGTCCCTCCCGGAAGCTGAACTCGGAGGTGCGCCCGTCGTAGATCAGGGAACCGGTCACGTCGCCGGGCATCAGGTCCGGGGTGAACTGCACACGCTTGGTGTCCAGCGACAGTGCCGCCGCCAGGGTCCGCACCAGGAGTGTTTTCGCCACGCCGGGAACACCTTCCAGCAGCACGTGCCCGCGGGCAAGGAGCGCGATAATCAGCCCCGTGACGGCAGCGTCCTGGCCCACCACCGCCTTGGCGACTTCCTGGCGGACGCTGTGGAGTGCCCGGCGCGCGTTGTCGCCCGCCTCGGCGGCGTTGGTCTGGACGCTGCCGGCCTCGGGGGAGCCTGACACCGACGGGTAGTGCTGGGTCATGGTTCGGTTATCTCTTCCTCTAGGTACAGCAGTTCCTGTGACCAGGCCACCAGGTCGCTGTCGTTTGCAGGTATGTGCCGGTTAAGCAGTGAATCAACGTCCGCGGCCGAACGCCCGGAGCTTCGGGCCGCGGCCTGGACCACCTCGGCGGCAGCGCGGCCGGGCCCGAGCCGAAGCCGGGAAGCCAGCCGCACCAGAGTGGCTGCGCGCAGGTTGGCTGCGGCACGGTCAAGTGCCCTGCTGTCCTGGTAGAGCCGTGCCCGGCCGTCGGCGGTTTCGGCGGCCCGGACAACAACGGGCATGGGCTCCAGGGCCAGCGGGCCAAGCCTCCGGCCGCGCCAGAAGGCAGCCAGGGCAGCCACCACCACGGTCCACGCGAGCAGGGGGTTGACCCAGTCCGGCAGGAGGCTGAACGGATTCACCGGTTCGGCTCCGGCCGGGATGTCCGCCGGCACCGGCAGATACCAGACCAGGGTGTCCTCACTGCCGAGGGCCCAGAGGGCCAGGGCGGCGTTGCCGTTCGCTGCGATGGTTCCGTTGGCGAGCAGGCCGCTGTACCCCAGGACCGCGGCGGAACCGTCACCGGCTGCCGCGTAGAGACCTGCTGTGGGTTCGCTGCTGCCGGTCACGGGGAAGCAGGTGATCGGGCCGCGGTAGGCCAGGCCTCCGGCGCTGATGGATTCCGCGGCTTCTGCGGTGGGGTCCGGGCAGCGTGCCTCGGAGACCGTGCCGGCGTCGATAATGTCCTCCGGAACCAGACCGGCCTGGGAGATGTCCGGGGCGAGTGCCCGCAGCTGCGCGAAGGTCGGCTCCACCAGTACCCGCTTTTGTGCTGCCGCTTCGAGCTCACTGAGCCGGGAGCCCGTCAGGTATTCGTTGGGATCGAAGAACAGCAGGGCTGCGTCCTTGTCTTCCAGCGCGGCAAGGGCACTCTCATAGTCTTCTGCCTGCACTACCTCCACTCCCTGTTCCTGGAGGACGCGGACTACGGCCTGGGCGCCTTCCGGTGCCGGGTTGGCAGCTGAGAGGGGAGTCCGGTCGGAACCGGAGGAGGTCAGCAGGGTCAGGACCACTCCGCCGACGAGCAGGAGGGCGAGGACGATCCACAACCGCCAGGCACGCAGCCGGTTTCGCAGCGCGGTGGTGCTGCTGCCTCCGGAAGCGGCGGCCTGTTCCGGCGCGGCGGGTGCCTGTACGGGTGCACTCATTTGGGCACCGCCAGGATGGGCGCAGCGGAAGCCCCGGGCGCTGCCGGCCGGGAAGCAAGCAGTGCTGAATCAAGGTCTGCGGCCCGCCTGGCATCGGGTTCGGCTGCGCGGCTGCCACCGTAGCGGACCTCGTCGAAACGCCGGCTCAGCCAGTGGATTTCCTCCGCCGCTGCGGGGAAGACGGCGGACAGCGAGGTTCCGGCTTCACGGGCGGTGCGCCCGGGCTGGGGGTGCAGGATGATCCGTTCTTCAGCAGAGCGCAGGATCGCGCGCAGCCGTTCGGCCAGGGCTGCATCCCAGTTCCCGGACCGCGCCGCCTGCTCTGCCAGTGCACGGTGGCCGGCGGCGTCCTGGTCCGCGGCCGTTTCGTCGAAGAGGCCGGCCGGCTTTTTCCGGGCGTTCAGGCGCGGCCGGACCACCAGTACGGCCAGCGCGAGCAGCACCACTGCCCCCAGCGCCAGAAGCAGGATGCCAACAGGCGCGCCAACCCCCAGAATTCCGGAAAGCAGCTCCGCGAAGAACTCCAGGATTTTCGCGACGGCGCGTTCAAGCAGGCCGGGCTGCGCGTCCTGGTACTCGGCCCTGGAAAGCTCATTCTCGAGCCAGTTCCTGGCCTGGTCGGCGTCTGGCTCTACCGGCACCGCAGGGGCCTGCCGGAAAATCACTGCTGTCCTCATGCAGCCCTAGGCGGAACCGGTGTATGGGCCCTGCGGCCACTGGCCTGAGCCTGCCGGGGGTGTGTTCCGGCCCGGAACAAAGTCCGGTCCGGAAGCTGCCGCGATTTCCTGGTCCTTCATCAGGACCACGTCGAAGCCTTCCCGGCGCATCCGCAGGTCAATGTAGAGCAGTGAGGTGACCGCGGCCTGGAAGGCGTAGCCGACGGCACCGAAGAAAGCGGACACCGCCGTCGTCAGGATCAGGACCGGGAGCACCGAGGAGAGATCGTCGGCAGCCGCTTCCGCGGTCCCGAAGGAGGCAAAGAGGGTGATCAGCATTGTGATCGGGGTGCTGATGACGGACACGATGATTGAAACGATGACGCTGGTCAGCAGGAGAATGCCAAAGGTGCGCCACCAGTTCCGCCGGGTGAGGGTCCAGGACCGGGAAATCGCGGCAAAGATGCCGCGGGGTTCGGCGACCAGCGCCGCCGGAGCCAGCGCGAGTTTTACGGACAGCCAGGCAAACACTGCGACCAGCGCGAGGACACCGACGACGGTCAGGAACACACCCAGGGGCCCCAGGAACTCGATGACCAGGACCAGCAGGAAAATGAAGAGGACAATGCCGACGGCGGCCGCGGCGAAGAGCAGCAGGCCCAGGCCCGCCAGCCGCAGGCCGGAGCCCTTGGCCAGGCGCCAGGTCTGGCCGAACCCGGTCTTGAGGTTCAGGATGGCCCGCGCCACGGGGATGACCAGCAGGCCCTGCATGAGCAGGATGCCGATGGCTGAGACGATCGTCAGGGCGGTTCCGCCGGTGATCGCGGTGGTGCCCAGCGACAGCGCCTGTTCATCCGTCAGTTCCGATTCGAGCCCGATTTCGCTGATCGGGGCCAGCAGCGACTGGCCGAAAATGACCGTGAGGACCGAGATGACGGCCTGGATGAGCACCGCGATGCCGAAAGTCGCTGCCGGGTTGCGGCGGCAGGCCTGGAACGCTCCGTCCAGGATTTCGCCCAGGCCCAGGGGACGCAGCGGAATAACGCCGGGTTTGGGAGGCGCACTGTACTGGCCCGGAGGATAGGGACCCTGCGGATATCCGCCGGGCGTGCTGCCGTACGGGTTCGAGCCGTAGGGGATGGACCATCCCGGCGGCGCAGGCTGGCCGTAGGGCGGAAGGGACTGGTTGGGCGGCTGCTGCCCCCACTGCGGCTGCTGACCCCATTGGGGCTGCTGCCCCCACTGCGGGGGCTGTGTCCAGGGCGCCTGCGGAGGAGAGGGGTCCGGTCCGGAGCCAGGGCGGGGTGCACCGCCGGGTTCGGGTTCGTTGTGATTGTCCTGACTCATCCTTGCGCCCCGCCTTTTTGCCTCATGGTCTTGTTTCTCCTAGTCCGACTATAGTTTCTGGACGCGCTGACGGGGACCCGGCGGGCCGGGGCAAAAATATGCCGTTAGGGATGATAGGGATAACATGGGCTACTCCGGCATGCCTTTCTCCAGGATGCGACTGCCGCATGTCCGGTGAGAGCGCACAGAAATGGCGTGCGGGTTTCCAACCAGCCCAGGACGTCGAATGCCCTGCGGGCAGGAAGTAACGGGGAACAGAAAAGCATGAAGGCACGGATACTGGTCGTAGACGACGACGAAGCGCTGGCCGAAATGATCGGCATTGTGCTCCGCAATGACGGGTTCGACCCCGTTTTCTGTGCCGACGGCGCGCAGGCGCTGGAAGTTTTCCGCAGCTCCAAGCCGGACCTCGTCCTGCTGGACCTGATGCTCCCGGGCATGGACGGCATCGAAGTGTGCCGCCAGATCCGTGCCGAGTCCGATCTGCCGATCGTGATGCTGACCGCCAAGTCTGACACCGCCGACGTCGTCCGCGGCCTTGAATCCGGCGCCGACGATTACGTGCCGAAGCCGTTCAAGCCCGCCGAGCTGGTGGCGCGGGTGCGTGCCCGGCTGCGTCCGGTCGATTCCAAGGCCCCGGAGACCCTGTCCATCGGAGAGATCTCCATTGACGTTGCCGGACACTCTGTCTCCCGGGGCAGCGAGCGGATTGCCCTCACCCCCCTGGAATTCGACCTCCTGGTGGCGCTGGCCCGCAAGCCGTGGCAGGTCTTCACCCGGGAGATGCTGCTTGAACAGGTGTGGGGTTACCGCCACGCCGCAGATACCCGCCTGGTGAACGTGCACGTCCAGCGCCTGCGGTCCAAGATCGAACGGGATCCTGAAGCACCCGAAATTGTCCTGACGGTCCGCGGTGTCGGTTACAAAGCCGGCCAGAACTAGCTCCGAGCCCTTCGCCGGCGCGGAGGAGGACGGTGTGCCGAACGGTCCAAAGTCACGGGCCAAGGCACGCCTTGCCCATGCCGGTGCGGCCCTGCGCCGGGCTGCCGAAACGGTGCACCGCGCCACCGTGGCCAAGATCGCCTTACGCTGGCGCCGGTCCCTGCAGTTCAAGACGGTCCTGGCTACGCTGCTGCTCGTCATCCTGGCAGCCGGCGGCATCGGAGCCTTCCTCTCGAACCAGATCGCCGGGGCACTGTATGAGGAACGGCTGACCCAGTTCAAAGCTGAGGCGACCTCCGGCCTGAGCAGCGTCAAGGAGAACTTCCGGACCACGGCAGCCGCGGACCGCGAAGGAACCGAGCGGCTGGTCTCCAACACCCTTTCCCTGCTGGAGGGCCGCGGCGCGGAAACTCCGCGCCGGTATCTGCTCACACCGCTGCCGGGACAGGAAAAACTTTACGTTTCACCGCTGGGCGACGGCATCACCGCCAGCGGCATCCCCGAACCCCTGAGCACGGCGGTCGAGGCACTGGACCCCGACGGCGAAGACATCGTCCACTGGTCCGCGCTGGCCCTTGCCCACGGTGAACCCGGCCTCGCCTTCGGCACCAAGGTGACGCTGCCCCCGGACCGGTCCGAATACGCGCTGTACCTGATCTACGACCTAGACACGATGCAGCAGACCCTGGATGACATCCACCGCATCCTGTGGATCGCGGGCGGGCTGCTCCTGGCCATCATCGGCACCATTGCCTGGGTAGTTACCAAGGCGGGCGTGGGTGCCGTGAGCGCTGCTGCCTCCGTCTCGGAGAAACTCGCCGCCGGGGAACTCCAGGAGCGCATGGAGGTCAAGGGCGAGGACGAAGTTGCCCGCCTGGCCGCTTCCTTCAACCACATGGCCGCCACCCTGCAGGACCAGATCACGCAGCTGGCGCAGCTCTCCCGGATGCAGCAGGGCTTTGTCTCCGACGTCTCCCACGAGCTGCGCACCCCGCTGACCACAGTGCGGATGGCAGCCGAAGTGCTTTACGATGCCCGCGAAGGCTTCGATCCGGTGTCCAAACGGTCCACGGAACTGCTCTACCACCAGGTGGAACGCTTCCAGGCGCTGCTGGCGGACCTCCTGGAAATCAGCCGCTTCGACGCCGGGGCGGCTGAACCCGATCTGGAGGCCGCGGACATCCTCGGCATTGTCCGCGACGTCGTGGACGCTACCGAGCCGCTGGCCCTGAACAACGGGTCGGAGGTGAGAATCGTGAGCCGCGAGGACCGCGTGGTGGTCGACGCCGATCCGCGCCGCATTGAACGAATCGTACGCAACCTCGTGGTCAACGCGCTTGAACACGGTGAGGGCAAGCCCGTGGAAATCGCCGTCGCGACGAATGCCGACGCCGTGGGCGTGGCAGTGCGCGACTATGGGATCGGCATGACCGAGGACGACGCCGCCCGGGTCTTTGACCGGTTCTGGCGGGCTGACCCTGCCCGGGCACGGACCACGGGAGGAAGCGGGCTGGGACTGGCGATCGCCGCCGAGGACGCCCGGCTGCACGGCGGCTGGCTCGAAGCATGGGGCAGCCCCGGCAACGGTGCCTGCTTCCGGCTGACCCTGCCCCGCCGGCACGGAGAAGGTTTTGCAGCTTCTCCGGTTCCGCTCTCGCCGCAGGACACCGCGCTGCCGTCTCCGCCCAGGGCACTGACAGCCCTGAACGCCGACGGGGAGGGAACAAATGCCTAGGACCAGGAGACGTTCGGTCTTTGCCGCTGCCTTCCTTGCCTCCGTGTTGTTCCTTTCGGGCTGCTCTTCCATTCCGACCGTTGGACCGGTGGGCACTGCAACAGCCAGCGCCGGAGGCAGCGCCCTCACGAACCAGCTTTTCTACAACCCGCCGGGACCGGCTGAAGACGCCGGACCGCAGGAGATCATCGAAGGGTTCATCTCCGCCGGCGTCGGGGCCGCGGAGGACTACACCGCAGCCCGGGAGTTCCTTACGGCGGAGCTGGCGGCGTCGTGGGTGCCGAATGAACGGGTGGTCATTTACGGTGCGGATCCCAACGTGGTGCCGCTGCCGGAACCGAACGCCTTCCAGATCCAGCTGGAAGTTGTCGCCTCCGTCAATGCCAAGGGCATCCGCACCGAGTCTGCTCCCGGAACCACGGAGACGATTCAGGTGCGCCTGGTGGAGCAGGACGGCCAGTGGCGGATCAGCGGCATCCCCAACGGCGTGATGATCTCCGATGTGACGTTCCCGCTCGTATTCCGGGCGCACAACCTCTACTTCTACTCCAGCACCTACCGCTACTGGGTTCCGGACACCCGCTGGTTCGTCCAGCGCTCCGGCATGGCCGCTTCGGTGGTCAACGCCATGCTGGCCGGGCCGGCACCGTACCTGGAAGGGGCGGTGACCAGCGCCTTCCCCGTGGAGACCAAACTTGCCCGCGATGCAGTGCCGGTGGTCTCCGGTGTGGCTGCCGTGGATTTCTCCGCCGAAGTGCTTCAGGATTCAACCGACCTCAACCGCCAGCAGATGAAGATGCAGCTGGAGCAGAACCTGCGCCAGCTCACCAACGTCAACTCGGTTGAAATGACGGTAAACCAGCGCGAGGTGGATCTGGGGCCGCCGAGCAGCGAGCTGATTGCGGTTGAACATGACCCGCGCGTGGGGGACACCCAGGTGGGTGTGCTGGGGCAGGACATCGTCTTCTTCCGCGACCGGCAGTCCCAGGCCATCGAGAACCTGCCCGATGTCTCCGAATACGAGCCGCGGGACCCGGCAGTCTCCGTTGGGGAGCTGGACACCATCGCCTTCCTCTCCGGAGACCGCAGCACCCTGCTGGTCACAGGACCGGACAAGGACGTTGCCCAGGTCGCCACCGGCCGCGGGCTGACCGGTCCCAGCATTGATCCGGAAGGATGGATCTGGTCCGCCTCCTCTCAGGGACAGGGCAGCAAGCTCATCGCCGTGGGCCCGAACCTTTCCGCGTCCACCCAGACGGGCCTGACGCCGTCCTGGCTCTCGGACATGAGCGTGCGGGAACTGAGGCTCTCACGGGACGGGGCCCGGGCGCTGCTGGTAGTGGAGCAGGACGGTGCATCCCGCGTGCTGCTTGCCGGCGTCGTCCGCTCGTCGGACGGTGCGCCGCAGACGCTCACGAGCCCGCTGGAACTATGGACGAATGAGCCGGTGACCACCGCGGTCTGGGTTGGCGAAACCAAGGTGGCGGCCCTGCAGCGCGGCCAGGACGATTCCCTGGTCCCGGTCATCCTTGATCCGGCGGAAGACAACCAGGAACTGGCGGGATGGGACGGCAGCTTCAGCCTCAGCGGCGGGGACGGACCGGATGACCTGTTCCTGCAGACCACGGAGGCCGTCTACAAAAAGCTGGGCAACGGCTGGATCCGGGAAATCGACGGAATCCGCGATCCGGCGTTCCCGGGCTAGCCAGTAAGACGTCTGCGCCTCCACAGGGGCCCATTTCCGCGGGAGCCAGGCATCGTTTCCCCTGGCCGGGACACCTGCGGGACTTGATCCGGCGGAACCGCCAAGCTGTTTCCATGGCACGACGCCGGACACCCCAGCAGGCACTTGAGGGCTGGCTGGCTGCTCCCGGACCAGCTGCCCTCCTCGCTGCCTGCCGGGAACTGCGTTCGGTGCTCCTGCCGGCAGAATGTGTGGTCTGCGGGGCACCGGACGAATCGCTCTGCACCGGATGCGCCCTGGCGGTGCGGCATGCCACGCTGCGACCCTTCGACGCCTCGTCCGGCGCTGCCATGCTCCCGCCCGCCGATCCCCGCTCCGGGACCGGGAAAGCTTTCGGTCCGCCGGCAGAGGAGCCGGCGGAAACGGTTCCCCTTCCGGTCATTGCCTCCGGACGGTACGCAGGCGGGCTGGCCAGGGTGCTGCTTGCCTGCAAGAACCACGGGCACACGGATCTGGCCGGCATCCTGGCCGAAGCCATGGCCCGGGCGCTGCATGAAGCAGTGCGGGCGTCCGGCCATCCCGGCCCGCTGGCAGTCATTCCCGTGCCGGGCAGTTTCCACAGCCGGACGCGGCGGGGTTATGACCCTCTGCAGCTCATCCTTGCAAAGGTGGGACTCCGCGGCCTGCTGCCGGCTGGCACGGGCATCCGCCGCGTCCTGAAATACCGGACCGGCACCGGGCTGGTGACACGTGGCAGGGGAGCCCAAAAAAGCCTGGGAGCCGGGGCCCGGAGGCGGAATGTCCACGGCACGATGACAGCCGGGCCGCCGGGGACGCTGCAGGGAATTAGTGTCCTTCTGGCAGATGATGTCCTCACCACAGGGGCAACCCTGGCCGAAGCTGCCCGTGCCCTGCGCGCCGCCGGGGCGCACGTGGCTGCAGGGGCGGTCATCGCAGCGGTGCGTGCCCCCGCGCCGGGAGTGGGAAACAGCACCGGCAGCCCGCCCCGGCCTGCTTGCGAAATCACGTGCGGGAGCACGGCACACGAACAGCGGCCAAGGTCAGAAGGTGAATAAACCTTCCGGGTGATCTAACGTGTTGGGTATGGATTGCTTCAAGAAATGGAGCAATCCTGCGGCAACGGTCGCGAAGGAAACTGGCAGCGGCCGTTGTTGTGTCACCGAAGAATATTGGAGGGCACCATGGAATTCATGATCAGCGGACGCAACGTTGCAGTATCCGATCGGTTCCGTCAGTACGCCGCCGAAAAGATCGGCAAGGTCGAGAACCTCGGAGACAAGGTGCAGCGGGTCGATGCCCGGGTCACCAAGCACGAGAACGTCCGTGAAGCCGACAGCTCCCTCACCGTGGAATTGACTGTCCTGGGCCGAGGTCCCGTGGTCCGCGCCGAGGCATCCTCCGCGGACAAATTTGCGGCCTTCGACCTGGCCTACGGCAAGCTTATGGAACGCCTGCGCCGTGCAAGCGACCGGCGCAAGGTGCACCGCGGGCGTCATACCCCCGTCCCTGTGCGGGTGGCCACGGCCGGGCTGGAGCCAGTCAGCACTTCCGAACCGTTGTCTTCCCAGTTCGCAGCGGCAGAACCTGTCCCGGCAGAGAGCAACGAAGCCGACCAGGACATGCAGACCGGCGAGTGCCCGGTCCTTATCCGTCGCAAGGTCTTCCCGGGTGCCCCCATGAGCCTTGACGACGCTGTCGACAACATGGAACTGGTTGGCCACGATTTCTATCTCTTTGTCGATGCCGCCACCGGAGCGCCGTCTGTGGTCTACCGCCGAAAGGGCTGGACCTACGGCGTCATTACCCTGGACTCCAAGTGCGCGGAGGGTTCCGAGGAAATCCGTGAGGAAATGCGCGGCTACCGGGACGCCTCACCGGCGGCCCAGGACATGAACGCCGGAGCCTAGAGGTCCGTCCGTCCCGGTCCTAGGATGGCTGCATGCCAGCAGCCTTCTCCCTTGACCGGGCACGCCGAACCATTCTGGGCGCCCAGCAGTTAGCCAAACCGCGGGCCCCCCCCCCCCCCCCCCCGCCGCCCGGGCGCGCGGGTTTGTT
>NZ_JAXIOM010000062.1:0-22429 GCF_049311025.1 Arthrobacter sp. 3Tela_A | reverse complement strand
CCCCCCCCGGCCCCCCCCCCCCCCCCCCCCCCCCCGCCCCCCGCCGCGCGGGGCGCCCCCGCGGCCCCCCCCCCCCGTCGTTGTTTATCCAGCAGTTAGCGCACGGCAGCCGCAGCCGGCACGGGCTTTCCGGCCCTGCGCGCCTTGAGGAACCCGTCCGCGATGTCCCACAGGCCGATGAGCAGGACCACTGCGGCGGTGATTCCCGCGATCCAGGTCGATGCGTCCGCGCCCCAGTCGACGTTGGTCAGGAAAGCCCAGTCAAAGACCTGGTCCGTGGCCAGCAGCCACAGCACCGGCACCACAAACGCCAGCGCCAGCACGGTGTTCACCGCGGCAAAGGCATAGGTCCAGCGTCCGGCCAGATACAGCACGACGGCGAAACCGGCCTCAATGACCAGCAAAACGATCACGTACGGCAGCCAGAAACTCCACAGGCCCTCCTGCAGCACCAGCACCGGTTCACCGTTGAGGTACATCAGCGAGCCGATCCGCTGCCAGAGCAGCAGACCGATGAAGAAGGCTGCGAGCACTACCGTGGCGATGGTGTCGCCGAGGGAGACCTGGGACTTCCGCGGAACCTGGGGCAGCATGGCGGGGGACCAGGACTGCAGCCCCAGGTCCTTCCGGCGGGTGCCGTTGAACTGGATGATCGCGAAGACCAGCGTGACCCAGAAACCGAGGTGCACCAGTACATTGATGGCGGTGCCGATCGCGGCACCAAAGGCTCCGGCAGGTTCGGCGGGCTCAAGAGCCATCCGCACCACGACCGAGCCGACGAAGGAGAGCGGCGTGATGATGATGGCCAGGGTTTTCAGCAGCCGCCACCAGTCCAGGAACAGATCCGGTCCAATCAGGTAGAGTGGCCGGCCGCTGTACTGCGCAGCCAGCCGTGCCGGATCTCCGAGTTCGGTGAGCACAGCGCTCTCCGCTTCTGAAGCCGGCTGGCCCGCTTCAACCCGCGCTTCGACGTCGTCCGCGATGGAGCCGCGCAGTTCCCGCTCAATGTCCGCCCGTGCTCCCTCCGGGAGCGAACGCAGGGCGGCGAAGACATAACGGTCAGTGAGAGTACTCATGATGCTTTTCCTTCGTTGAGCTGGCGGATGGAGGCGTGGAGCGCTTCCCAGTCCTTCAGCAGGGCGTTCAGCAGCTCGGTGCCCTGCTCGCTGGTGGTGTAGAACTTCCGCGGGCGCGCCTCTTCGGTGTCCCAGGAACTGGTGAGCAGTCCCTGCTTTTCGAGGCGGCGCAGCAGCGGGTAGAGGGTATTGGCCTCGACGGCGAACCCGGCCTGCTCCAGGGCTTCGAGCAGGCCGTAGCCGTAGCCGGGTTGTTTGAGGATGGAGAGGCAGGCCAGCACCACGGTTCCGCGGCGCAGTTCCTGGAGATGTCCACCCAGCAGTTCTTGGTCCATGACTCACACTATGGTGTGTCACGCACAACATTGCAATAGGTAAATTGTTTTTAGATGTGGCGAACGGGCTGGCGCAAGACGGTTTTGAGTTTCTCCGGCGCGGTGCGCCGCGGGTCGCTGAGGTAGATCTCGTGGTGGTCGCCGTTGAAGGCCAGGTGGTTCGCGGGCATAAAGTCGTGGTGCAGCCGGGCAAGCACCGGCGCTTCGTCGTCATAGGAGCCGGTGTGCATTACCTGCACGCAGAGGCCTTCCTCCAGTTCCAGCCAGCGGATCCGGGATGCCGCGCCGAGGTCCTTTTTGGCCCGGACTTCCGCAGCCGTCTCCAGGGCCATTCCTTCACTGATCCAGTCCGGCTGGCTGATCAGCATGGTCCACTCCCAGGAGTCCTTGTTGCCCTGCACAAAGACCTCCGGGTTCTCCGCCCGCCACAGGCCCTCCAGCGGTGCCACCACCGAGTCCTGTCCCAAGCTGCGCTTCGCAGCAAACTTCAGGGAATACGCCACGGCGTAGAGGGCCTGGACCGCGGCGGAGTAATCCGGAGAGGTGTTTGGGTTCCCGTGCCCGTCCACGGCGAGGAACTGCTGCCGGGGCACCGTAACCAGTGCGAAATTGCGCCCGGGGGAGTACAGCCCCCGCAGGGCCTTCTTGACGTCATACTTTGCCCGGTGTGGTGATGGGTCTGCGGCTGGGTCCATGGGTGTGCCTCCTTGAAACCATAAAAGTGCACCGGACGTGCTGGGGCAACGCGTGCTGGGGCAACGGTGCGCCGGCAGGGTGCGCATTCGCTACGATCCAAGAAGGAAACAAGTCCTTGGACAGGGAAATGACGGGGGAATAATGACACTGGTGGGAACGGCTGCAACGGTGGTCCTGCTGCGCGACGGCGCGCAGGGGATCGAGGTGCTGCTGCTGGAACGGCCGCGGCATACAGGGACGTTTGCCGGTGCGTGGGTCTTTCCCGGCGGAAGGGTGGATCCGGAGGATTACGACGCCGCGGGTACCGTGCCTCCGAACCTGCTGTCTGAGTCGCGGCGTCCGGAAGAGGACCTGCCCGCGGCAAGGATTGCCGGGGTGCGGGAGACAGTCGAGGAGACCAGCCTGGTGCTGGCGCCGGATGCCCTGGTGGACCTCTCCTGCTGGGTCCCGCCGCTTCAGGCACCCAAGCGGCTGCGCACCTGGTTCTTCCTGGCTGCTGCGCCCGCGGGTGAGATCCGGCTGAACCCCGGCGAACTGATCGACTACGAGTGGCTCACCCCGGCGGAAGCACTACGGCTGCACAGGGACGGGAAGATGCTCCTGATCGCCCCCACCTTCGTCACACTTACGCTCCTGCAGCAGTTCCAGAACACTGCTGCCGCCCTGGCGTACGCAGCCTCCGCACAGCCGGAAACCTTCAGCAGCCGCCTCCTGGACGGGTATGAGCCCGACGCCGTCATCACCTGGCACGGCGACGAGGAGTATCCCGCTGAGGGCGCCGGGCAGTCCGGTGGCAGGCACCGCCTGGTGATGCGCGGCAGCGACTGGCGCTACGAGCGCAGCTGACTTCCGGCTTTCTGCCGCTGCCGGGGCTGCTCGGGCAGCACGCGGTCCCGGCCGGCAAGAAAGGCCATGGCACAGCTCAGCCCCATAATGCCGGCGCTGGCCGCCAGCGGGGCAGTCCAGCCGCCGCTGAGGTCATACAGGAAGCCAAAGAGCACCGGTCCCGCGGCGCCTACGGCGTAACCCACAGACTGGGCCATTCCGGACAGTGAAGCCGCCTGGACATGGTTTGTGGTCCGGAGGCTGAAGAGGGACAGTGCGGTGACAATCATCGATCCGCAGCCCGAGGCACTGACTACCACCCAGAGCACGGACAGCTGGGGCGCCGCCAGCAGGCCGAGGAACCCGGCCATCGCCAGCAGGCTGCCCGTGACGCCAAGCAGCCGCTGGTCCGCGAATCGACCCAGAATCGCTCCGGTCAGCAGGGATGAAGCCGTGCCCACGAGGAGGAACACCGAGACGTGGAGGCCGGAGGTGGTTTCGGAAATGCCCTGATCCCGTTCAATGCTGGGCAGCCAGGTGGTGATGACAAAGAAAGCGACGGACTGCAGGCCCATGAACATGGTCACCTGCCAGCCCAGCAGCGAGGACCACGGGGAGCGGAACCGCACCGGCACGGACGGAGCCTTGCCGGTTGGGTCGGATGCGGCGCCGTCGGCCGTCCCGCGTTTCAGGCCCGGCAGCAGCACGGCCATGGCGATCAGCGCCAGTCCGGCCCAGATGCCCAGGGCCAGGCGCCAGCCGGAACCCGGCACCAGGGAGATAGGGACGACGACGGCGGTGCCCACCGCTGTGACCAGGCTGTGGGCAGCGATGTAGAGGCCGGTGAGCTGGCTGACCTTGCCCGGGAAATCCCTCTTGATCAGGGAGGGGAGCAGAACATTGAGGAACGCGATTGCGACGCCGATCAGCACCGTTCCCGCCCACAGGGCGGCGGGAACGGGCATGGATCGGAAAATGGTTCCGGCGGCCAGCAGTGCCAGTGAAAGCCAGAGTGCACGGTCCAGACCCGTCCGCAGGGCCACCGCCGGGGCGAGCGGGGAGAACAGGGCAAATGCGATGAGCGGGAGGCCGGTGAGAAGGCCTGACTGGGCGCTGGTGAAATCGAATTCGCGGCCAATGTCGGCCAGCAGCGGCCCGACTGACACAAAGGCCACCCGAAGGTTCACTCCAATCAGGAGGATGCCGGTGAGGGCCAGGCCGGCCCGGACGGGCGGGGTCCTGCGGGTCCGGCTGAAAACCGCCACACTTCTCCCTTGCAGCTGCGGATGTGTCATGGAACACGTTAGCGCGCTGTGGGGGGACTTGGGCTACGGGTACTTATATGACACGTCCCATGGCCGAAGGGAGAAGCGTGGCGGGGCTTTGAGGACCTAGGCGGCGCTGCCTTCGGTTGAGATCTTTTCGATTTCCTCCGGAGTAAGGCCGGCTACTGCGGCAATGCTTCCGGTTTCGAGGCCTTCGCTGACGGCGTTCTGCACCAGCTCGGTCAGGACCTGCTCGGCGCGGTCAACCGCCCACTGCTGCGCTTCCAGGTTGGAGGCGGCCATGGCGAGCGAGGAGAGGGAGTCATCGTCCGGGGCGGGGTTAGCGGGGACCTGCTGTGAATCTACGACCGTCATGAACTGCACCCTTCGATAGGTAGGCTAGCAACTAGCTAGCTAGACTATTTATAATGTAAGGCTCCTGATAAGTAAAGTTTGGGAACCAATCCTACCGGTCGCTTTCCAGGACCCGGGTCATTTCCTGCAGGAAGCGGGTAATTGTTCCGGCTTCTTCAGGGGTTAGTGACTCCGCGGTTTCCAGCATCCTGCGGTGCATCTTGCCCAGGGTTTCGCGCACCTCGGTGTCCGCATTCTCTGTGGGGATAATCTCCAGGGCGCGCCGGTCCGTGGGGTGGGGGCGCCTGGTCAGGTATCCGCCCTTCTGGAGCCGGTCGATTAGGGCCGTCGTGGAGGCAGTCGAAATGTTCAGGACCCGGGATAAGTCCTTGGGGCCAATGGATTTGCCGGCCTGGCGGGCCTGCATGACATAGCGGATGGCCAGCAGGTCAGTCTCATTCATCCGCATTGAGTCCCGGGTGCGGCGGCGCATCGCGGCCTCAGCGGCACGGTAGGTTCGGAGGGCGTTGAGTACGTCCACGCCGCCTGCGGTTTCTGGCGACTGGCCGTACCAGTATCCGGCTCCGGTGGGGTTGGCGTGTTCAGGCATGCGGACAAGTCTAGCCCAACGGAATACTAGTCAGGCTACTTATTCGCGTTGGGTGGTGCACGGGTAGTCAGCGGACTTATGGCATAGGGTATTAACCCCGGTGAATCCGCTTGGCGGTTCCCGGGTCCTGCAGAGTATGTCCAGCTTCCAAGGAGAACCACTAATGGCCACATCTGAAGGTCCGGCGATTCCCTCCGGCAATGAAGAAGACACCATGGAACAGCAGGTTCCGGCAATTCCGGATCCTGCTGAGGACGACGGCGCAGCGGATCCGGTCCAGCCCCACGGGGATCCCGTCCTGCCCGGCGGCTCCGAAGCTGACCGCCTGGACCAGTCCCGCGACGGTATTGCGCCGGACGGAGAAGACGACTATCCGCGGGACTCAGGAGCGGAGTACCCCGAAGACGCCCCGTAGCGGACCTGTCCCGGGGCACTCATTCGGCCAGTACTGCCGCGAGGCCTCGGATCAGCCAGGGGTGCCACCAGGCCCAGTCATGGCCGCCGGTAACGGAATCGAAGCCGGTATCCACTCCGCCTTCGGCCAGGGCGGCATGGAGTGCCTGTGCCGGCGCGTGGATGCTCGGCTCATAGCACCCGGCCTGCAGGCGCACCCGGATCCGGCGGGCTGCCTCCAGCAGAGGCTGGTCCAGGTCATACCGCCACAGCGACGGCGACTGGGCCAGGGCGGTGCCCGCAGCTTCCGGGAAACGCGCTGCCTGCCAGAGGGCAGCCAGCCCGCCGTAGCTGGCACCCGAGACGACGGTCTGCAGCGGGTCCCGTGTGAGGGGCAGGGTCCGGCGCAGCTCCGGAATCAGGCCCTGTGCAACGAAATCCACGCTGCCCGTCGGACCGGAGAGTTCACGCGAACGGGTGGATACATCCACGGAGTCCACCATGGCGACGTGCAGCGGCGGCAGGATGCCCGAGCCGATCGCCGCGTCCAGCGTGCCGGCGAGGTTTTGGTACTTCGCCCACACCTGCCCGTCATGCAACACCAGCAGCGGGGTTGGCGCGGCCGGGGGCACGCGCGGACGGTAGAGCCAGATATTGCGGAGCCGCCCGGTGCCGGCGTCGCGGATCCGCCGCAGTTCAAGCCCGCGGACAAAGTCGCCCAGGACGTGCTTCGGCCCGGCTGGCCCGCTGCTGGCCCAGCAGTGCGCCGGAGGCAGACGGCCGGAGGCAGCAGCGGCCTCACCCATAATGCTGGTTCCGGCGGAAGCAGCCGGAACGGGTGCGGCTAGCCAGGGGGAGGGGAGTGCGGCGGGCAGCCGCAGCACCGACGTCGCCGTTCCTGACATGCCCGTGGACAACACAGCGTTCCGGGGATCCGGCCCGCCGGCATCAGCGGCCAGACGGACGCCGCGGCGGTCCACGGCCACACGCCAGGGCGGGGTGCCCGGTCCGCTGTGCACCGTGATCCGGTAGCTGGCCTCCCACGCAGCGGGCATTTGCCAGGTGAGCGCCCAGAGCCCGTCCGGCAGGGCTTCGAACTCGCAGGCTCCGAGGGTGGCGGGGTGCACCATCGCATTGGCGGAGAGAATCACCGCAGCTGCCGCGCAGTCCCGGTAGAGGAACGTGACGGCGCGGACGTCCGGGTCGCCGTCGGGATCGTCTTCGACCAGCGGCAGTGCACGCGTGTCCCAGTCAGCCAGCAGCTGATCCCGTTCCGGAGCGGAGAGCCTCTCCCAGTGCGCGCGGAAGTGCCCCGGCAGGACACGGATGCGGGCAGGGGGCTGGGGCACAGGGTCCCGCGGGGCAGGGAAGCCCCGCGGCACCGCGGTTGCAGAGCTAATGGCCATGTGCGTGCAGCCGGCGGGGTTCTGCCTGGTTCGGAAGGACGGTGTCCAGTTCTCCGTCCACCCGGTCGTGGTCGGTGGCCCGGCCGTAGGTCACTTCGTCGATTCCGCGGTTCCAGTAGCCGATGATCAGCTGCTGCCGCCGCGGGAAACCACGTTCCTTCAGGTGGCTGCGGGCGAAGCGCACGACGGCGGATTCCGCGGACACCCACACTTCCACCTGCCCGGCGGCCAGCTCGGCGGCCGGAAACTCCACCGCAGCCAGCGCATCCGACAGCACCGTGGTGGAGCCTGGGGCTGCTCCGTGCCGGTGCAGCCAGCGCAGCTCCACGCCCTCCGGTGCGGCAAGGTTCTGTTCCTCCTCCGGTCCCGCCACCTCAATGAGAACCAGTCCGCGCTGCTGCGGGCCGAAGCGTTCCAGCGTGCCGGCGATCGCAGGCAGGGCCGTTTCGTCTCCGGCGAGCAGTACCCAGTCAGCTTCGCCCACCACTACACCGCCGCCGGCGAGGGCGGCAATCTGGTCGCCCGGGGCTGCAGTTTCGGCCCAGGAAGCGGCGACGGACGTTCCGCTGTGCCGGACGAAGTCCACGCTCATCGTGGAGGCATCCTCAGCCAGGCTGCGGACGGTGTAGGTGCGTACCCGCTCACGCTGGCCCGGTTTCCACGCCCAGCCGCGTTCGCCGCGTTCGGGAAGGTCAAGGGGCTGGCCCGGGACGGGAAAGTAGAGCTTGACGTTGGGGATGTGGGGGCCGGCGTTCACGTAGCCGGCCACTCCTGGCCCGCCGAAGTGGACCCGCCGCATCCGCGGGGTCACGTCTTCGATGTGTTCAACGGTGAGTAGGTGGCCGCTCATGCGGAAGCTCCTTGGGTATGCGGTGCTGGAACAGCCGCTGCGGTGCGGACTGCCTCGGTGCCGGGGTGTCCGGGTTCCAGGGGCACCACCAGCGGTCCTCCTGTGGCCGGATCGGGGATGACCAGTGCGTCAATCCCGTAAATCTCCTTCATAAGTTCCGGGGTGGCGATCTCCGCCGGGGTTCCCTGGGCCACGATCCGCCCGTCCTTCATTGCGATCACATGGTCGGCGAAGCGAAAGGCCATGCCCAGTTCGTGCAGCACGGTCACCAGGGTGTAGTTGCCGGACCGGTGCAGGGTGCGGCACAGCCGCAGGACTTCCAGCTGGTGGGAAATGTCCAGGAAAGTGGTCGGTTCATCCAGCAGCAGCACCGGTGTGTCCTGGGCCAGGACCAAAGCCAGCCAGACCCGCTGGCGCTGCCCGCCGGAAAGTTCCCCCACAGTCCGCTCAGCCAGGTCCTGCACGCCGGTGGCTTCCAGGGCTGCGTAGACAGCCCGCTGATCAGCGTCGGACCACTGGCGCAGCAGGGACTGGTGCGGGAAACGCCCCCGGGCCACCAGGTCCGCCACGGTAATGCCGTCCGGTGCGGTGGAGCTTTGCGGCAGGAGGGCAAGCCGCCTGGCCACTTCCCGGGTCGGGTAGGAATCAATGTCTTTCCCCTGCAGGAACACGTGCCCGGCCTGGGGTTTCAGCAGCCGCGAGAGTGCGCGCAGCAGCGTCGACTTGCCGCAGGCGTTCGGGCCGATGATGGCGGTAAAGGACCCGGGCGGGATCCTCACATCCAGGTGTTCGGAGACGGTTCGGCCGTCGTAGCCGATGGTGAGGCCGCGGCCGGAGAGGACGTCTTCCATGGGGTTCTCCTTGGTGGACATGGTCAGACCTGCTTGCTGCGGGTCAGGAGCCAGAGCAGGTACACGCCGCCAACCAGACCGGTCATCAGGCCGATCGGCACCGTTGCCTGGATGGGAAGGCGCTGCGAAAGAAGGTCCGACGCAGCCACCAGTACGGCGCCCATCAGGGCACCGGTACCCATGTGGACCCCGGGCGAACGAGTCAGCCGGGAGGCCAGCTGCGGAGCGGCGAGAGCCACAAAGACAATCGGCCCGGCGGCCGCGGTCGCCACGGCCGTGAGTCCCACGGCGGCGGCCATGGCCAGGATGCGCGTACGTTCGGTGCGGATGCCGAGCGCACGTGCGGCGTCCTCACCCATTTCCATCTGGCTCAGGTTCCGGGACAGCCCCAGCAGCACTGGCAGCAGAAGTGCGACGCCGACCAGCACCGGCACCGCGTGCCCCCAGTTCCGTGCGGCCAGGGAGCCGGAGAGCCACAGGTGCGCTTCGGCCGCGAGGTCGGAGTCGCCCTTGGCGAGCAGGATGGTGTTGACGGCCGTCAGCATGGCACCCACACCGATGCCGATCAGGACCAGGCGGTAGCCGCCGGTGACGCCGCCGCTAAGCGAGAGCAGGTAGACGATTCCAGCGGCCAGCAGGCCGCCGGCAACCGCTGCCAGCGCGGTGGCGCCCGGACCGGCGTCGAACAGGACGATCTGCGCCACGGCGCCGGTGGCGGCTCCAGTGGTGAAGCCGATGATGTCCGGCGAACCCAGCGCGTTGCGGGAGATGGACTGGAAGGTGGCACCCGCAGCACCGAGGCAGGCACCGACGCCCAGGGCGGTGACGGTGCGCGGCAGCCGGATCTTCTGGACCACCTTGACGGTCCGGTCCTCGCCCTGGCTGAAGACCGCGCCCAGTACGTCGCTAAACGCCAGTGCAATAGTTCCGGTCTGCATGCCGGCAATGCCAAGCACGACGGCGGCGGCCGCCAGCGCTGCGCCGGTTACGAACGTCCGGCGGCGGTAGCGCAGGCGCACCGGACCCAGGGTAAGGGTGCGGGTGCGGGCCGGAGGGGTTTGGGAGATTCTCACAGCTTGGCCAGCTTCCGCCGCCGGGCCAGGGCAATAAAGAAGGGAGCACCAACCAGGGCGCTCATGACTCCGGCCCCGATCTCGGCCGGTGCAGCCACCAGGCGGCCGGCCACGTCTGCGAACAGGAGCAGCAGTGCCCCGAAAAGCATGGACAGCGGCAGCAGGCGCCGGTGGTTGGGGCCGGTGATCAGCCGGGCGACGTGGGGAGCGGCCAGGCCGAGGAAGGCGATGGGGCCGGCTGCGGCCGTCGCGGCGCCGGCCAGCAAGAGGATGGCTACGGCGCCGAGGATCCAGGTGGCGCGGATCCGCACACCCAGGGTGCGGCCCAGGTCGGCTCCGAGGGACAGGGAGTCCAGGCTCTGGGAGAGCGGCAGGGCTGCCAGCACGGCGACCAGGCAGGCGCCAAGGACCCAGGGAAGTACATCGTAGCCGCGGCCCTGCAGGGATCCGGAAGCCCAGGCGGCATAGGCGGTGATGGTCTCGTCGGGTCCGCCGATCAGGATGATCTTGGTTCCGGCGCCCAGCATGACGGAGAGCCCGGCGCCGGCCAGGACCAGGCGCACGGGGTTGGTGCCGGCGTCGTGCGCCCGCCCCAGCAGGTACACCAGGACCGACGTGGCTGCTGCCCCGGCGAAGCCCAGCCACATGTACTGGTAGGGAGAGTTCATATTGAAGAATCCCAGGCCAATGGCGACGGCAAACGCGGCACCGGCGTTGACGCCGAGCAGCCCGGGCTCGGCCAGGGGATTGCGGGTCAGCGCCTGCATCAGCGCGCCGGCCAGCCCCAGGGCAGCACCGACGGTGATGGCCAGGAAGGTGCGCGGCAGCCGCAGTTCACGGACCAGCAGGTGGGTGTCCCGGGAGGGATCGAAAGCGGTCAGGGCAGCCCAGGTGTCGGCCAGTTCAATGGTGCGTGACCCTGAGGCGAAGCTGGCAAACGCCAGCAGCACCAGCAGGACCAGGCTCAGAGCCCAGGTGCTTGCCTGCCGGTGCTGCTTGCGCGGTGTTTGGAACACGGGTTTGGTCAGCCGGGACGTTGTTACTTCGCGGTGAAGGAGGTCTTGAACCAGTCCACAATGGCGCTGGCGCTGAAGTAATCAAGGCGGAAGGACTCCGGGCCCATCGAGTAGACCTGGCCGGCCTGAACCGAGGGCAGGTTCGCCAGGGTCGGATCGGCGGTGAACTCTTCCACCGTCTTCTCGGTGGAGCTGATCAGGAAGGTGTAGTCGCCGGTCACCGAGGCAGAAAGGCCTTCGTAGGACGTGAAGGCAAAATCTTCGCGCTTCTGCGTGGAGGTGTCGTACTGCTCATCCGGTTCCGCGACGGTGAATCCCAGGGCGGTCAGCAGCTGGGAGTGCGGGCCGGTGCCCTTGCCCACGGGGGAGACGTCGCCGGCGTTGTAGCTGACGATCGAGGCCGTGGTGCCCTCTTCGATAGCCAGGGTTTCGGCGGCCTCGGCGAGGGAGGCATCGAATTCCTCAACCACAGTGGCGGCGTTCTCCTCCAGTCCCGTGGCCTCGCCCAGCTCCATGGCCAGGTCCTGCCAGGTCTGGTCGCCGTAGTTGACCACGATGGTCGGGGCAATGTCGCTCAGGGCGTCGTACTGGTCCAGCACGGAGTCCGCGCCGGAGGTGGAGACGACAATCAGGTCCGGGTCCTCGGCGATGACGGCTTCGAGGTCCAGTTCTCCGATGGTGTAGAGGGGTTCGACGCCGCGTTCTACGGCGACGTCGGCCCACTGCGAGAAGAAGCCGTTTTCGTCGGCGGTGCCGCTGCGGGCCGTGCTCACGGACGTAGCCGTGACGGGGGCGT
This sequence comes from Arthrobacter sp. 3Tela_A, assembly GCF_049311025.1. Taxonomy (NCBI): domain Bacteria; kingdom Bacillati; phylum Actinomycetota; class Actinomycetes; order Micrococcales; family Micrococcaceae; genus Arthrobacter; species Arthrobacter sp. 3Tela_A. The sequence goes on along the minus strand of NZ_JAXIOM010000062.1, from coordinate 10,883 downwards.
CGATTGCCAGCAGGGTGCCGGTGACGGACAGCGAGGTGGAGACGATCGTTTCCGGCATGGCGTCAATGACCGTTTCGCCGGCTTCGTGCGTGATGGTGCGCGGCCACTCGGTTGAGGGTGAGCTGCTTGCAGCCGGATCGGCGTCGGCAGCCTCGCTGCTGCAGGCGCCGAGGGTGAGGGCCAGAACAGCCGTGGCTGAGAGTGCCAGGGCCTTTTTGGGCTGGGGGAAGCGCAAGAGGTACTCCTAGGGTGCTCGCCGCCGCGGCAATAAACGTGCGGCGCTTGACGGTGAAGTATGCGGACTCAATTCCGCAGCAGGGTTAGCCTAACCTAACTTGGACCGAATTACGCAACGTTACTGTTCGCTAATACTCTGACGTGGGTCCGTGCCCCTCGAATGCTCCAATTTGGGCCGGCTCAGTGAACCTCAATCTAAGAACCTCTGGCGCTGAAAGCCCTGCGGACCTAGGGTAATTCGCATGCGAAATATTGAGGCGCCCCGAACTGAGGCGCGGCAGGTCAGCATCGGTGTGCGGACCGCGGGAACCATCTTCGGTACGCTGCGTCTTCCCCTGGAGGATGAGCCGCTTGCCGCCGTCGCAATCCATCCGGCCACTGCGGTTCCGCAACGGCTGTACAGCGGCTTCGCGGAGTATCTGGCAACCCGTGGGTTCGCCGTGCTCTCCTACGACTACCGCGGCACCGGCGCATCCGGCAGCGCCCGGGAGAACCGCCGGCTGCGGATGCGTGACTGGATGGACGTGGACGTTCCGGCCGCCGCAGCCTGGCTGCGCGAACGCTACCCGGAGCTGCCGCACGTCGCGGTGGGACACAGCCTGGGCGGGCATGCGCTCGCGCTGAACAACGGCGGGGAAGGCCTGCACGGTTTTATGACGGTGGCCTCGCACGCCGGTGTCACCCGCTCCATACCCGACCGTGCCGAGCGCGCCCGGGTGGAACTCATCCTGCGCGTCCTGGGGCCCGGAGCGGCACGCGTCCTGGGCTATGTTCCCGGACGCAGGATGGGCCTCGGCGAGGACATGCCTGCTGCTGCCATGCTGGAATGGAGCAAATGGTCCCGCACGCCCGGGTACTTCTTTGACGACCCCACCATGCATGCCCGGGAGCGGACAGCGCGGGTGCGGACCAGGGTACTGTGCGTTGGGCTCGACGACGATCCCTGGGCTACGCCGGAACAGATCGGCGTGATTGCCCGCCAGCTGGTCAACGCACAGGTTCAGACCCGAACCTACGCGCCGGAGGACGCCGGTGTGCCGGCAATCGGGCATATGGGATATTTCCGCCGCGGTCCCGGCGCGGTGCTGTGGCCCGACGCCGCTGCCTGGCTCGCCGCGCGTGCGGGAATAAGCGGGTCATGAACGGCGGCAAGCCCCCTCGGCTGGTCTTCCTGACCCTGGAAGCCGAACGGCGGCTGGCGAGGTGGATCAGCCGGCGGGGGCGCCCGCACGGCATCAGCGCACCGGCTGCCGGAGTGCTGTTCCACGTCGCGGCCGCGCCAGGGACCTCCACGGGCGAGGTTGCCTCAGCGCTGCACGGCTCGGCGGCAGGTACTTCCGGGCTGCTGTCGAGGATGGAACAGTCCGGGCTGATCACCCGCAGTCCTGATCCTGCGGACCGGCGGACCATCCGGGTGGAGCTCGCTCCAGCCGGGGAAGACGCGATGGCTGACATCCGCGAAGCGATCACCGACCTCAACGCCCTGATCACCGACGGCTTCAGCGCGGAGGAACTCGAGACCGTGGCACGCTGGCTGCGGCATGTTTCCCGTTCCGTGGGATAGCAGCGCCGCGCTAGGGCTGGTCCACCGCAGCCGGCAGAGTGAGGACGCCATCCCGCATCCTCACCACTACGTCCGCAAGCGGGAGGAACTCGACGTCGTGCGTCACCAGGATGGTGGCAACATTGAATTCCTCCGTGACGTCCCTGAGCAGTTTCATGATGGAGGCGGACCGGTCATGGTCCAGTGCGGCGGTGGGCTCATCCACCAGGAGCAGTGACGGATTCCCCATGAGCGCCCGCGCAATGTTCACGCGCTGCCGCTGGCCGCCGGAGAGCTGGTGGGGCCGCTGGTTCACCTGTCCGTCCAGCCCGACGAGGTTGAGCAGTTCTCCGGCGCGGTCCGCGGCCGGACCGGTGCGTTCCCCGCGCAGATGGGCAACGGCCACGAGCTGCTCCACGGCGGTGAGTGCCGGCAGCAGGTTGGGCTGCTGGAAGACGATTCCGATCTCCTCCCGCCGAAGACGGGCACGCTCAGCGTCATCCAGCCCTCCGACGTCGGCCCCGTTGACCAGCACTGTTCCGGAGGTCGGCGGGATCAAGGTTGCCGCGACGGCGAGCAGGCTGGACTTGCCGGAGCCTGAGGGCCCCGCCAGCCCCGTGACGGTTCCGCGGACGGCGGACAGGCCCACGTTATCCAGGGCCCGGACGGTGTTGTTCTGCCCGTCAGGATACTCCAGGGTGACGTTCTCCAGGATCAGGGCAGTGGTGGTGCTGTTCATGGGATGTTCCGTTCTCTAGCTGGTGTGGTCTGCACGGTGGCGATTCAGTTCCCGCCCAGGGCCAGGAGGGGGTCCACCTTCGTGACGCGGCGGACGGCGAGCGCTGCGCCCGCGAGGCCCAGAACGAAGACACCGGCAACCGGGAGCACCGTCGTGGCGGCTGTGGCAGCGAAGGGTGCGGCCTTGGCGGCTACGGCACCGGCGGCAGCACCGAGCAGCCCGCCGGCAACAGTTCCTGCGGCCAGGATGACTGCGGCCTGGGCGAGGGAATCGCGCAGTACGTAGGAACGGGTTCCGCCGAGTGCCCGCAGCACTGCGATGTCCCGGGTGCGCTGGAGCGTCCACACCGTCAGGAAGGCTACGATCACCAGGGCTGAAATGCCGTACAGGAACGCCTGCATCATCAGCAGGGACCCGTTCTCGGATGAATAGGCCGGGAGCGCGGAGAGGCTGGCGGAACGTTCCATGCTGGTGGTTCCGGCTTCGGTGTTGGCGGCGTCCAGCGCACCACTGTCCCGCTGGCCGCCGTCGTAGTCCACGGCCAGTACAGTGCCTGCGACGTCCGGTTCGGTGTGGGCGGCGGTCTTCCAGTCGGGAAGCGATATCCAGGCGACCGGAGTGTGGCTGTACCACTGGTCTTCAACGACAGCCGCGACAATCAGCTGCTGGCCGTTGACGGACGCTTCCGAGCCGGGCTGCAGTCCAAGGTCATCGGCGAATTGCTGGCTGACCACTGCCTTTCCCGGTGCCACCCCGTCAGGGGCAATGCTGCTGCCGGGGTTTACGCCGAAGATCGCCGCGGATGCCGTGCCGCCGGCCTGGATCCTGCCCTGGGAGATGCCCAGCGGCTCGGCGCTGCTAATTCCCGGCGCGTCCTGCCACGCCTGCTGCTGTTCCGGGCTGACCGAGGATTCGGTAAACGACGCCTTGGGTTCGGTACCGGGGGGCGCCCCGAAGACGACTTCGTCCGCTCGCAGGGACTTGATGCTGGAAGTGGACTGGTCGGCAAGGCCGGCCGTGAGGCCGGAGAGCATCACGAGCAAAAAACTGATGAGGGCAACGACCGTTCCCATCAGGGCGAAACGGCCTTTCGCGAAGCGCATTTCTCGCAGGGCCAGGTACATGTGGGGTTCCTTCGGTCTTGTAGTCTGCAGGGCCCGGACTGTCCGGGATTTCCCTTGCTTCCACTCTTCCGCCGGGAAGGAAACCCGGCATCGGTGGACCGTACGGTCCGTACGCATCAAAAGGTGCAGCGGACGGTCAACCATTCGGTTGATGCGGCACGGTGCGGCCGTGGCTAGGCTGGCGGTATGTCCGCTGAGTTGGACCGGCCACGGGCCGGCGAGCGGGTCCTGCGTGTGCTGCGCCTGGCCCTGCACGTCGGTTTTGCGCTCCTGCTCGCCGTCGCCGTTGGCCGGATGCTGCTTATGGGCCCGCTGTCCTGGGTGTCCTTCTTGGCGCTGCTGCTGTCCGCGGTGCTGGCAGCGGTCTATGTGATCGGGACGGTGGCCGAAAAACGGGCGTCCGACGGCGGCCGGGGACGCCGTGCCCTGCGCTTTGACCCGGAGCGGCACGGCCTGGCCTGGCTGGGTGCAGTCACAGGTCTCTGGGCTGTGCTGCTGGTGCTGAGCCCGGACTTTTCCTGGCTGGCCTTTCCGCTGTTCTTCCTCCAGCTGCATCTGCTGCCTCTGCGCCCGGCGCTCCTGGCCGTCACGGTGACCACCGCCGCCGTCGTCGCGGCGCAGTGGGCGCACGCCGGGGAGTTTCACGCCGCGATGCTGTTGGGCCCGCTGATTGGGGCCGGATTCGCCGTCATCATGGCGCTCGCGTACCAGGCGCTGTACGCCGAGGTGACCAACCAGCGAGAAGCCCTGGACGAACTGCACCGCACCCGCGCAGAACTGGCACGCAGCCAGCGGGAACAGGGGGTGCTGGAAGAGCGCGGGCGGCTGGCCCGCGAAATCCACGACACCCTGGCCCAGGGACTGGCCAGCATCGTATTAATGAGCAGGTCGGCCCGCGCTTCCCTCGATGCCGGGAACCTCGAAACCGTGCGGGAGCGGCTGGGAACGGTCGAGGAAACCGCGGCGGAGAACCTGGCCGAGGCCCGGCAGTTTGTTCGGAACCTGCGTGGATCCGAGAACGGCGGCGGGTCACTCGTGGACCGGTTGGAGCGTGCCTGCCGGTCTGTCCAGGAACGGGCTGCCGCCCAGGGCCAGGAGCTGGCCTGCAGTTTCCGGTTGGAGGGCGTCCCGGCAGCGTTGCCGGCGCCCTATGAAGTTGCCGTGCTGCGGGCAGTGCAGGCTACGCTCGCGAACGTCCTGCAGCACGCCTCCGCTTCCCGGGCCGTGGTGACGCTGGCCTTCGTCGGCAGGGACGTGACGCTGGACATTTTCGACGACGGCCGAGGGTTTGACCCGGCCGTCGAGCGTGCCCGTTCGGGGCCGCGCCACGACGGCAGCGGCTACGGACTTATTTCCATTGCAGACCGCGTTGAAGCGCTGGGAGGCAGGATGGACCTTGAGTCAGTGCCGGGAGAAGGAACCGCCGTGGGCATCCGCCTTCCCCTGCCTGACGCGCGGCAGGCCCCGGCGGATCTGCCCGCCTCCGTTCCGGGACAGGTTCCCGACGCGGGAGGGCAGGGCCGTGGCTGAACTGCGTGTGCTCTTGGTGGATGACCACCCGGTGGTGCGGGCCGGGCTGCGGGCGATGCTTTCCGGCTTCGAGGAGGTTTCCGTCGGCGAAGAGGCAGCGGACGGGGATGAAGCGCTGAAGATCCTTGAACGCGAGGCAGCCGTGGGCGAGAGGATTGACCTGGTGCTCATGGACCTTCAGATGGCTCCGGGCATGGATGGCGTGACAGCCACCCGTCGCATCAAGGAACAGTACCCGGACCTGCCTGTGCTGGTGCTGACCACCTACGACACCGACGCGGACATCCTGGCGGCCGTCGAGGCCGGCGCCAGCGGCTACATGCTCAAGGATGCCCCGCCGAAGGCGATCCGGGACGCCGTCCGGTCGGCTGCGGCCGGACAGACCGCGCTCGCTCCGGAAGTCGCCGCCAGGCTGATGGGCCGCGTGCGCAATCCGGAGCCTTCCCTGAGCGCGCGTGAAATCGAGCTGGTTGAGCTCCTGGCCACCGGGATGTCCAACCGGGCCATGTCCCGCCGGCTGTTCATCAGCGAGGCCACCGTGAAGACCCATCTGGTCCACATTTACGAGAAGCTCGGCGTGGACAACCGCACCGCGGCCATCGCGGTGGCGCGTGAACGGAGAATTATCCGGGCCTAACGGGCGGAGATCGACTGCCCCTCTGGTGACCGCCCGGACCGGAGGTTAGTCTCGGCGGCCAGAGCCGGATCCAGCAACCCCGTTTCGGACCGGGACCGGCTCCGCCTGACGACTCGCACCCGAGGGGAACCATGAACACTCAGCAGTCTTCTGCCCACCGTGAAACCACGAATCGAAGGCTGCGCCGGAGGATCAGAGGCCTTGCCGTCTTTGTCCTGGCGCTGCTGCTTCTGCTCCCGTTCGCCGGACCGGTCCAGGCACGCATTGACGAGCCGGTCCGGAACGACCCTGTGGGCACCTCCGACGAGACGGACATCGTCATCACGTCCCTGGGATTTGGGCAGGCCGTCAACGGGGCGATCCCGCCCCTAGGAGCTACCTGGCCCATCACTTCCTATCCCACAACGCGGCCGGCGGGCTACGAAACAGAGAACGTGGACTTCGCGGGAATCATCGAGACCCAGGACGCCCAGGGCACCACCACAGCCCAGATGTACTGCATCGACCTGCGCACCTCCACCCGTGTGGGCATCGGCTACGTCAACGGCACCTGGTCAGAAGCCAACGTTCCCAACATCGGATACGTGGAACGGATACTAAATACCTACTATCCGTCCTCCAACCTGCCCGCGGGCCTCAACAACAACCAGCGTGCGGCGGCAGTGCAGGCAGCCATCTGGTTCTTCACCGACGGCTACGTGGTCAGCGTCAGGGATCCCCTCTACCCCGCCGTCGCCGGAATCGTGAACGCGACCATCGCCGCCGGCCCCCAGACCGAACCTCCGGCGCCGGATATCTCCGTCACCCCTGCCACGGCAGAGGCCTCGGTCAATGGTGTGGCGGGTCCCTATACCGTGCAGGCGCAGGAGGGGGCCGAGATCACTCTCAGCGTGTCCGACGGCTTCACCCTCTATGCCGACGCAGCCGGCACTGTGCCCATCACCAATCCGGTTGGATCCGGGACCCAGGTATGGGTGAGAAGTGATGCCGGGGACACGGGACCGGCCACCATCCTGGCCCAGGCCGCGGTTCCGGTTCCGACTGGAAACGTGTACCTGTACGACGGCGCCACCCCGGGAACCGCAACCGCCCAGAAGCTGATCCTTGCCGCCACCCGGACACTGACTTCCAATGCGACGGCGCAGGCGGAGTTCTTTGAAGTCGGTTCCCTTGCAGTGACCAAGACGATCGACGGCGAGGCAGCCGGCAGCCAGGAAGCCGTAGCCATCAGCATCAACTGCGGCGAGGGCTACCAGTTCACGTTCACCATCGATGCAGGCACCACAGGATCCGTCAGCCAGACCTTCAACGAGATTCCGGTGGGATCCACCTGCACTATCACCGAGCCCACCAACGGCGCCACGGCGACCGTAGCGGTGAGCACCGTTCTGCCGGACCCCGTGCCCATCACGGCGGGGACCACCGCGACGGCCACCGTCACGGACACCTACACCTTCGTGCCCGGGACGCTCTCCGTGGGCAAGACCATCGCCGGCGAGGCTGCCGGTGCCCAGGGCGAGGTAGTCATCACGGTGGTCTGCACCTCAGGCGAAGCCCAGGTGGTCAATGACACCATCACCATCCCGGCCAACGCCACGGAAGTCACCCCCACCGAGTACGGAAACCTGCCGGCTGGCACCAGCTGCGTCGTCACGGAAACCAGCAGCGGAGAAACCACCAGCATCGCGGTGGAGACCACGGGAACGGGGACATACACCGTTCCCGCTGCGGGCAGTGTGCAAGCCGCTGTCACCAACACCTACACGTTCAGGACCGGTGTCCTGGCAGTCCGCAAGCTGTTCGACGGCGCTGCCGCCGGCCAGCAGGGTCCCGTGACACTGAACGTCGTCTGCACCGGGGCTTCTACCCTCAACGAGACGATCACCATCCCAGCGGGAGCCACCGAAACCGATCCGGTGGAATACCCGGGCCTGCTCGCCGGCACGAGCTGCACCGTCACCGAAACGGCCAACGGATCCAGCACCGAGATTGGCGTCGAGACGGTGTTTGAACCGACCACGGGTACTGTCACCATCCCGGCGGAGGACGGCGTGGAAGTTACCGTCACCAATACCTACTCGGTGAACCCGGGCTCACTGACTGTCTCCAAGACCATCGCCGGAGCAGCGGCAGGTCAGCAGGGTGAAGTGCAGATAGACATCCTCTGCCGCCTCGACGACGTCACCACCTTCAGCACCTCGGTCACGATTCCGGCGGGGACTACCGCACCGCAAGCGCAGACGTTCACGGACATCCCGGCGGGCAGCGCGTGCGCAGTGACGGAGTCCGCCACCGGCGAGACTGACGAGATCGCCGTCGTCGTTGACCTGCCGGACACCGCGACCATCCCGGCAGGAGGCACCGCAACTGCCGCGGTCACCAACACCTACACGCAGAAACCCGGCATTATCACGGTCTACAAGAACTTCGAGGGTCCGGCCGCCGGCAGTCAGGAAGGCGTCCTGGTTGAGGTCACCTGCACGCTGAACGGGGCGACCGTCCTGGAAGAGACCTTCCAGGGCCCGCCGCAGGCAGCTTCCCCGGTCTTCGGCCGCTTCCTGAATGTGCCGGCGGGGGCATCCTGCTCGGTCACGGAACTTGAAGACGGCAGCACCCCCGCAATCCTGGTGGAGACGGATCTTCCGGATCCGTTCACCGTTCCTGCCGGAGGTGAAGTCGAAGCCACCGTCACGAACACCTATACCTTCGCTCCCGGATCAATCTCCGTGAGCAAGGTCATCGACGGCGAAGAGGCCGGGAACCAGGGTGAAATCGTGCTGCGAACCGTCTGCATCCTGGACGGCGAAACGGTCCTCGACGAAACATTCACCATCGCGGAGGGATCCACCGGCACTGAATCGACCCAGTACGAGGACCTGACGGTCGGCACCGAATGCACCGTGACCGAGACTCAGGACGGCTCCACCGAAACCGTTGGGGTAGCCACCGTGCTGCCGGATCCGGTCACTATCGCGGCCGGCGCCGGGGTGGAAGCCACGGTCACGAACACCTACACCTTGAATCCGGGTTCGCTCAGCGTCAGCAAGGTGATCGACGGTGAGGCAGCGGGGGCGCAGGATGACATCGTCCTGGGCATCACCTGCACGCTGGACGGCGTGAGCGTGCTGGATGAGACGGTCACGATCCCCGCGGGAACCACCGGGACTGAAACCCAGGTGTTCGAAGACCTGGCTGTGGGTACCGAGTGCGCGGTCACCGAACCGGGCAGCGGTGCGACGGACGCCGTCGCGGTCACCACGGTCCTTCCGGAACCGGTAACCATCGCCGCGGCCACCGCGAGCGAGGCGACGGTGACCAACACCTACACCTTCAATCCGGGCACGCTGGTTGTCACCAAGCAGATCGCCGGTGCAGCTGCCGGGCATCAGGGCGAAGTGGTGCTGAACGTGGTCTGCACGCTGGGGGAGGAGACGGTGCTGGATGAGACCGTGACGATACAGGCCGGTGCCATCGGCGACGTCATGAACACCTACGGCGGGCTTGCCCAGGGTTCTGAATGTGCCGTGACGGAGACGGCTACCGGGGTAACCAGCGGGCTGGAAGTCAGCACAGTCCTCCCCGAACCGGTGGGGATTACCGCGGCCGGTGCCTCCGAGCTGCGGGTCGTCAACACCTACACCTCAACGCAGCCGGCACCGCGCCCGACGCCGGATCGGCCGGGCAAGAAGCGTCTGCCGTCCACGGGCGCCGAGTTTGCCGGGGGCTTCCTGGCCCTCGGCGCTGGCCTGATCGCGGTGGGCGGTGCAGGCGTAGCGGCAGCTAAGCGCCGCCGCGGCAGCAGGAGTTAGCCAGTAGTAAAAGGATTGGGTTTACCGGCAATGATCATCAGCAGGAACGTCAGCAGACAGACAATGAACGTAATGCACCCGGCAGCCAGCCCCAGCTGCCAGCGCAGTTCGTTCTCGGCGCCGCCTGTGGAAACCACCGCCGTCGTGACGGCTACGAATCCGGCGATGACGCCGGAGACTATGACGGGGACGTTGCCGTAGTCCGGTCCTGCTGGTGTCCGCTGCGGTTCGGCCATGCGATCAGCTCCTGGGCTGGTGCTTGGGTGCTGCCGTTCTGCGGGACATTCTGCCACTGCCCCCGTGCAGCAAAAAGGGCCGCAGGAAAAGGCCTGGGGCCCTTTGGCGGGACTGCTCTAAACCTGCGCCTCAACGGCCGCGGAAGCTGCCGTGCTGGAGAGCGCGGGAGCGGTGTCGAAGCTCATCTCCACGGCGGATACTCCTCCTGCCACGAGGGCGGAAGCGACTGCAATGCCTGCCAGGAGAGCGGTTGTCCGGTTTGAAGTCCGTTGGCTTGTCCGGGTCTGGAACATAGGTATGTCCTCCTTTCCAGAACGGGAATGGGACCAGCACGCAGGCCGGAATGCCCGCGCCGCTGTGCCTCTATTAAGGCTAGGCTCCCTGGCACGCCGGTTTGCATAACGCGCCTCACAATGCGGGGATTTACCGCCGTGGTGTTGGCCACGGCGTGCCGTGTGCCGGGTTACGTCCTGCCGGTATCAGCGCTGGCGGCGGTTCCGGATTGCCCGCCATGCGCCCGTGGACCACAGGGCCCAGACCACCAGCAGCGGCTGGAAGAACAGGCGGATAAGCCGCTTCTGATCGGTGTCCAGGCCAAATCCGTCAGTCTGCGTGACGTACTGGGAGATGTTGCCCGGGAAGATCGCAATGAAGAAAGCGGCTGCGGCCAGACCCACCGGTATGCGCCGGCCGGGCAGCAGGGCCAGGGCGGATCCCAGCCCGATCTCCGCAACGCCGGACAGCAGCACCACCGTGTCCTTGTCCAGCGGAACCCAATCGGGTACCTGGGCCTGGAACTCATCCCGGGCAAAGGTGAGGTGGCTGGTTCCGGCGAAGGCCAGGAAAAGGCCCAGAACGACGGCGGCGGCCCGGCGCGGGCGGCTGGCCTTGGGGGCACGGGCGGTCAGGGAGCGGATCAGGGGGCTGCGGGACATGCCCCGACGCTAACGTATCCGCCCCCCCCCCCAAAATGGGGCGGGGGGGGGGGGGGGGGAGTGGGCGCAGCGGGAGGGGTGCACCAAACCCG